>NZ_JAMOIT010000049.1:0-791 GCF_023656375.1 Paenarthrobacter sp. TYUT067 | reverse complement strand
GGTGGCCTAACCCTTGTGGGGGGAGCCGTCGAAGGTGGGACCGGCGATTGGGACTAAGTCGTAACAAGGTAGCCGTACCGGAAGGTGCGGCTGGATCACCTCCTTTCTAAGGAGCTGCTAACAACTGCTTGCTGTGCCTGCATGGGTGTGGTGGTGGTTGTCAGTGTTGCCCATTGCGCAGGCGTCTGTTCTGCGGTGGGTGCTCATGGGTGGAATATCAACGAATCAAATTTTTTTGGCATGGCCTTGACCGGTTGTGTCCTGGTGCTAGTACGGCGGCCTGTGTCTCTCTTTGTGGGGGTGTGGGTTGTGTGGAACGTGGCTGGGGCGTGGTTGGTGCGGGGTTGTGTTTGGCGCACTGTTGGGTCCTGAGGCAACAGGACCTTTTTGCAGCAATGCATAGGGGGCACTTCTGGTGTTTCTTTTGTTCCTGCTTCCGGTACGGCCGCTCGTGTGCATGGCTCCCCTTTTTTGGTGGGGGTTGTGGTGGGTGGTGGTCTGGTTGATGGGGTTGTTGTTTGAGAACTACATAGTGGACGCGAGCATCTGGAACACACACGCTTTGGTGTGTGTGTTCTTACAGCAATTTCTTATGAATGAACCTGGCCCTTGTGGTCGTGGTTCTCTCGAATAGATGATGCATGACCGGATGAGAGTCCGGTCTTTGTGTGGTCAAGTTTTTAAGGGCACACGGTGGATGCCTTGGCATTAGGAGCCGAAGAAGGACGTAGGAATCTGCGATAAGCCTGGGGGAGTTGATAACCGAGCGTTGATCCCAGGATGTCCGAATG
>NZ_JAMOIT010000048.1:0-793 GCF_023656375.1 Paenarthrobacter sp. TYUT067 | reverse complement strand
GGGGCCGTGTCAGGTTCAACCACGACGTCGGGCGCGGGGATGAACTCGGAGCTCACCGGGGTGCCGGTCACTTCGAGCAAACCTCCCGTGGAGACCACGGCCTCGGGCACGGTGGCGGGTTTGGTTTTCACCAGGGTGGTTCCGCCCGGGTCCCTCACTACCTGGACTACCCGGACCAGGAGCCCGTCCGGGGTGCCGGTAGTAACACCGGAGACCAGTACGTCATTGGGTTTGATGTCCGTGGCCTGATCCGAGGGCAGCGCAATGGTGTTGGTGGTCACCTGGGCGGTTTGGAGTTGGGCTGGTTCCAGGACTTCAACATCCGGGGCCACCGTGACCGTCCCCGCTGCAGGGTTTCCAGGGTCGGCCGGGGTTTTCTGGCCCGCGTACCGGTAGAGGAACGCGGCCATCGCATCACGGGCGATCCCGTCAAAGGGCCGGTACTGACGCGCCCCGTTACCAGCATCCCAGCCCGTGGAAATCCCGGCCCCGGCCAACCAGGTGATCTCCGTGTAGAACCCGCCACCGGCGGGAACATCCGTAAAAGGAGACACCGGTGGGGCCGTGAACGCTGGCTTGTCCGCGTACCGGTACAAGAACGCGGCCATCGCATCACGGGCGATCGGAGACAACGGACGATACTCACGCACCCCGCCATCGAGAGCCCAGCCGGTGGAAATGCCCTCGGAGGCAAGCCAGGTGATTTCTTTATAGAACGCTGCCTCTACCGGGACATCCGTGAACGGCGACACCGTGGGCGGTGTGAACGCCGGGGACCCGGCATGACGGTACA
>NZ_JAMOIT010000007.1:0-210362 GCF_023656375.1 Paenarthrobacter sp. TYUT067 | reverse complement strand
GGCAGTGTTCGTGAAGAACACTGCCGCCAATTTGTGGTTGAACGGGTTTTGCGGAAACGGGCTCAGGTGCCCAGATTCCTTCTATCGACGACGAATCCGGTTGCCGCGTTCTCGCGAACCGCGTTGATACCCGCCACTACGGCTTTCAGGTTAGGGAACTGTGGCGACACTGCCACAACCGTTCCATCCTCCGCGGTCAGCCTGAACCGGAACGAGTTGGTTCCTGCCTTGAGAATTTCAAAACTGCCAGCCATTTTCCCCTGTTCTTTCACGCGACGTTGCGTATCCGAGCTGACTTCATAACTCCTTCAAAGACAATATCGGCCATTTCAGACCACCAAAAGGCCTACTGATCGGTAATCTACAACCGATATCGGTAGATCTCTTGGAAAGAACCCAAGGAGCTAGAGACCGTATGGACCGCCGCGCGTATCGTGAGGATATGACTGACACCGGCACGGCCCCCACCACGGGCGTGCTCCTCGCTGCAGGCGCCGGAACACGGCTGGGCCGTGGCCCCAAGGCGCTGCTCCCCTTCCGGGGCAGGACTTTGGTGGAAGTCTTGGCCGACACCCTGTTCGACGGCGGCTGCCGCGAAGTTGTGGTGGTGCTCGGCGCGGAGGCCGACCACGTCCGGCGGAGCACCGATTTGGGCACTCATACGGTGGTGGAGAACCAGAACTGGGCCAAAGGAATGGCCGGTTCCTTCCGCGCCGGCATTGACGCGGCCACGCCAGGCAACAGCATCATGGTGGCGCTGGTGGACCAGCCCGGGTTAACCCCGACGGCGGTGAGCAGGCTGCTGGGCAGCCACCGTCCCGGCCGGGTCACCGCAGCCGCATACCCTGATGAGCACGGCCACCTGAAACGCAGGCACCCGGTGATTATCGACGTCGGGCTTCGCTCCGAAGCGGCCGCAGCCGCGAATGGTGACACGGGTGCGCGCTCCTTCCTCAAGGCGCATCCCGGCCTGGTGGACTTGGTGGACTGCAGCGACCTCTGCTCCGGCGAAGACCTGGACACCAAGGATCAACTGCATCTTTTGGACGGGTAGAGGCGGGTAAGTTAGGGGCATGATCCGCATCGAAACTGATGATCTCGCGCGCCCTGATGTCCATCAGCTCCTGAGCGAGCACTTGGCCGATATGTTCGCCACCTCCCCTGCGGAGAGTGTTCATGCCCTGGACCATTCGGCGTTGTCGCACGAGTCGATCACGTTCTGGACTGCACGCGAGGACCGGGTTCTGCTGGGATGTGGGGCGTTGAAGATGCTGTCCGCCGGGCATGCCGAGATCAAGTCCATGCGCACCACCGCCAGAGCCCGCGGACGTGGTGTGGCCACGCTGATGCTTGAGCACATTGTGGCCGAGGCGGCCCGGCGGGGCTACGAGCGCGTGAGCCTGGAGACAGGAACGGAAGACTACTTTGCTCCTGCCCGCAGGCTATATGCCCGGCACGGATTTACGGAGTGCCCGCCGTTCGGGGACTACACCCTGGATCCCAACAGCGTGTTCATGGAGCTCACCGTCTCACCCAAGTAAGTCGCAGCAGAGCGCGTTTTGAGGGCTCAAAACGCGCTCTGCTGCGACTCAGTTGGGTGCGGGGTGGGTGGGTGAGTTGGGTTACACGGGCGCAGTGGTGCGGTCGCGGAGGGCCAGGTAGATCTTGTCCCGCGCAATGGGAAGCTCGCCGAAACGGATTCCGGTTGCGTTGCGGATCGCGTTGGCCAGGGCGGGAGCCACGGGGTTGAACGGGCTCTCGCTCATGGACTTTGCACCCAGAGGGCCGGTGGAGTCGTTAGTGGTTGCGAAGTAGACCTCGCTCCGGGGCACGTCCGCGAACGACGGAATGTGATATTGCCGCAGGATGTCCGTGGTGACGCGTCCGGCGTCGTCCACTTTCACTTCCTCGTACAGCACCGCGCCGAGCGCCTGCGCAATGCCGCCCTCGATCTGGCCGCGGCACTGCCGCGGATTCACCACAACACCGGCATCGGCGGCCTGGACACTTTGCAGGATCCACAGCTCACCGGTTCCCGTATTAACAGCAACCCTGAACCCGTGCACGTTGAATGCGACCGACCGCGGCGTTCCTCCCCAGTTGCCGTCCGTGGCGAGCCGAACGCCTTGCAGCCGGGCGGCGTCGACGATTTCTTTCAGCTCCACCGTGCGATCACCGCACTGAACGGCGCCATCCACCAAACGGCAATCCGTCAGGGCGGCTCCCGTCAACGACGCCGCAACCGTCTGGATCCGCGTGGCGAGTTCCAGCGCGGCCCCGAGCGTCGCCTTCCCGGCCACCACCGTGCCGGCAGAACCGAACGCACCGGTGTCGTGCTCCACGAGGTCGGTATCGGACTGCCGGACCGCCACTTTGGACGCGGTCGTGGCCAGCGCGGTGGCAGCCAGTTGCGCATGAACAGTTGTGGTGCCGTTCCCGAATTCGGCAGTACCGACGTCGACGGCGAACCTTCCGTCCGCTTCCAGGCTCACCCGGGTGTGGGCGAAGTGGCCGCGGGGCGGGACGGTGTCGATCATGGACAAGGCCGAGCCCTCCCCCACCACCCAGTCCGGCCCCAGATCATCCAAGCCCGCGGCGCGGTAGCGTTCCTTGCCACGGTCCAGCGCGTCCCGGACCAACGCCACGCACTGGTCCAGGCCGTAGCTGCCGTAGTGGACGTCTTCCTCGGGCTCGGGTGTTGTGGAGAGCATGTGATCGCCGGGCCGAACCATGTTCTTGAGCCGGAACTCGAGCGGATCCATGCCGATGCCGATGGCGAGTTCGTCAATGGCCGACTCGATCGCGAAGATCATCTGGCTCAACCCATAGCCCCTGAAAGCACCTGCTGGGACGGTGTTGGTGTAGACCGCGTGGGCGTCAACCTTCTTGTTCAAACACTTGTAGACGGCCAGCGATTCTCCACAGCCGTGGAACATCACACCGGGAGCGTGGTTTCCGTAGGCGCCGGTGTTGGTAAGGACGTCCAGCTGGAGCGCTGTGAGATACCCATCGCGGCTGGCGCCGGCCTTGAGCTTGATGGTGAAGGGGTGCCGGGTGGTGGTTGACGTGAACTGCTCCGTGCGGGTGAACTCCAACTGCACCGGCCTGCGAAGGGCCAGGGCCGCGAGGGCTACAAGATCCTCAGTGAGGACTTCCTGTTTTCCGCCGAATCCGCCGCCAACCCTGCCGGCAACTACGCGGATGGTCTCCGGCGCCAGGTTGAACACCCGGCTCAGGGTCCTCTTCACCAGGAAGGGAACCTGCGTGGAGGACCGGATCATCAAGCGGCCATCCTCATCAAGCCAGGCAATGGACGCGTGGGTTTCCATGGCCACGTGCTGGACCCGCTGCGTCTTGTAGGTGTGCTCGTGGATAAAGTCGGCAGCCGCGAAGCCGTCGGCCACGCTACCCAGTTCGGCGTGGACCTCGGCCACTACGTTGTGATGCGGGCGGGAAATCCGGGAGAAGACGCCGTCCTTTTCACCGTGAATCGCCGGGGCGCCGGGGAGGATGGCTTCCTGCGGAGTGAACACCGGTTCCAGGAGTTCGTACTGCACTTCCAAGGCCCGCGCACCAGCCTCGGCTGCGCCCACGGACTCAGCCACCACCGCTGCAACCCGTTGCCCGATGAACCGCACCACGTTGTCCAGCACACGGGTGTCGTCGGGGTCGTCCGTGTAATTCTCGTGTTGGGCTGTGGAGAACAGAAGCTGCGGAGCATCCTCATAAGTGAAGACCGCCACGACGCCAGGAACCGCCAGTGCCGGGGCCTTGTCGATGGACACGATCCGGGCATGGGGATGCGGGGAACGCAGGAGCTTCATGTGCAGCAGACCCGGAAGCTGATCAGCCGGGACGTCAAGGGTGTAGCGCGCGGTTCCGGTGACCACGGCGTGACCGGCGGGTGCGGGAACGTCGTCACCGAGCTGCCCGGGCGTGGCGGGAGCAGCGGCTAGTGGCTGGCCCCCCGAAACCTCAGCTACGGCGTCGTGCTTGTGGTCACCGCCGTGGCCACAGACCGCGTCCGCGATGGAGCGGTAGCCGGTGCAGCGGCACAGATTGCCCTTGAGGTTGCGGGGCAGGTTGGCGCGCTGCTCGTCGTCGAACGTTGCAGCGGTCATCATCATGCCGGCGGTGCAGAAACCGCACTGGAACCCCTGGGCCTCCAGGAACTGCTCCTGCACAGGGTGCAGCCCATCAGCGGAGGCGAGGCCCTCGATGGTGGTGACCGCTTTGCCCTCGGCACGGACAGCAGGGTAAATGCAGCTGTGGACGGGCATGCCGTCAACGTGCACGGTGCACGCACCGCAGTCACCGCCGTCGCAGCCTTTCTTGACGCCAAAATTGCCCTCTTCGCGGAGGAACGTGCGCAAGCACTGGCCGGGGCGGGGGGTGGCCTGCGAGGCAGTTCCGTTGATCTCAATTGCCATTCGGGGCCTCCTTCTGCTGGGTGCTTGATGTGGTGGGCTGGGTGGACAGCTGGGGCGAGGTGTTATGCGGCGGCCAAAAATCACCGGACACGCTCATGGACTCGCCCAGCAGCTCCGCCCTGATCTCCTCGGCAAGCTTGAACGTCATGTCCCGCCGCCAGGCAGGGAGCCCGTGGATGTCGTCGTGGTACAGCGGCCACGGAATGGAATCGCCGACGGCGTCAGCCAGCGTCCCGGCGTCGGGAACCTGACCTGCGGGGAACCTCAGTTGCACAGGCCGTTTAGTGGACGCGGTGACGGTGATGACCAGGGCGCCGTCGGGATCGAGCCGCCCGATCAGGAGCACACCGGAACGGCCAAGGTTGCTAAGCGATAAACGCCGGAAAGCGACGCGGGCGGACAATGCGGACGCGGGAAGATGGATGCTGCGCAGCAACTCCCCCGGCGCAAGGACGGTCTGCATATCCCCGGTCACGACGTCCGCCACCGGAACGTCCCGGCTGCTACCGTCCGGGCTGTGGATGGTAGCGATGCCGTCCAAGCCTGCGCAGAGTGAGGTCATGGGCCCCGCCGGGAGGCCGGTGCAGATGTTGCCGCCCACGGTGGACATGTTCCAGATCTTGAACGAGGCCACGAACGAGTCGCAGCACGGGCGGATCAGTGCCAGTCCGGGCCATTCACGGTTGGTTGCTTCCGAGGACAGTGGCAGGGCGTAAAGTTCGGCGACGGTGCAGGTGGCGGCCAGTTCGATTCCCGCATCCGTCACGCTGACGGCAGGCCATTCCGCTTGACCGAGGTCAAGGAGCCGCTTCAGGACGTTGCTGCCGTAGGAGAAGAGGACCGTTCCTCCGGCGAGCCAGGCGTCGCCGTCGCGCCACTGTGCCGGGTCCGTGGTGGGGACCACGGCCTCGATCGTGTTCATGTCCATGGGTCCTCCTGAGTGAGGTGTTGGGCAGCCGCCTGTATCGGGGTTGGATTTATCGGGGCTGGGTGAATGGGGCCGGTGCTGTCCCTGAGGGAAGGAAACCCGGGGGTGCTGGTTTGTCCGCCGGCACCGCGGTGGGCGATGATTTCTGCCGTGATGGACACGGCGACCTCGGCAGGAGTCACGGCGCCGAGGTTCAGGCCGATGGGCGAGTGCAGCCGTTCCAGGGACTCCAACGGCGTGCCTGCCTCAAGCAGGGCGTCGATCCGTTGGCGGTGGCTGCGCCGCGAGCCCATTGCCCCAACATATGCCAGCCTCAACCGGAGGGCGCTTTCGAGCAAGGGGACATCGAACTTGGGGTCGTGGGTCAGGATGCACACCACCGTGCGGGCGTCGATGCGTCCTGCAGCGGCTTCGGATTCGAGGTAGCGGTGCGGCCACTCGGTGACCACTTGCTCTGCTCCGGCAAAGCGGCTCTGCGTCGAGAAGGCAGGCCGGGCGTCGCAAAGGGTGACGTTGTAGCCGAGGAGCTGCCCGGCAGGCAGAAGGGCTGCGCTGAAGTCGTTGGCACCGAAAACCAGCATCCGCGCGGCCGGCAAACGGCTTTCGATGAACAGGGTGATCGGTTCCGGCTGGGCTTCTTCCTGTGGAGGCATAGCCAGCCTTTCGGTGGTCATCCACCCGTCAATGCACCCTTCCGGCGGTGCCAGACGGACCAGTCCGGCGCGGCCACCTTGGAGCAGTGGCTCCACTTGGGCAGCGGCGGCGAAAAGTGTGGAGGGATGGTCGCCCAGCAAAGTGGCGAGTTCCTCGGATTCCATGGCCCGGAACCGGACAGGATCATGGACCACCATGACTCCGCCATCAGCATCGAGCCGGCGGATCAGGGCCGCAGGGTGCTGAGTTTCGGCAAGCACGGAAAGTTCGGCAGATCCAGCCCTGAGGGGTTGGATGTGGACGTCCAGTTCCCCTCCACAGGTGAGCCCGACGGCGAACGCGTCCTCGGAGCTGTAGCCGAACGACTCAAGGCGAGGGCCGCCGTCGCGCATTGCTTCCAAGGCCGCCTCCACCACGGCGCCTTCCACGCAACCTCCGGACAAGCTGCCCAGGATTTCGCCGTCTTCGGAGACCATCATGGAGGTCCCCAGGGGCCTCGGCACGGAGCCGCCGGTCCCTACGATCGTGGCCACAGCACACAATTGGCCGGAGACCGCAGGCCGCCAGCTGCCCAGTGAAGGCATCAGATCCAGCATGGCAACACATCCTTATTCCAGGTGTCCCGGCCAGGTGGCCCGGCCGGAGCAGTGCGCGATCTTGCCCCATATTCTCATTTCCAGAGGATGTTGAGGGGTAGTCGCGGTTAATCAGTAAAAGTTCAATCAGCAAGAGTTCATAGGAACGGGGGCAAGGGCTTCATCTCCCTGCCCCCGTTCCCTGACGGAGCGCGCGGTAACCAGCCGCCGCCCGCCGTCGTGCCTTTTCCAGTCCGTAAAGGCGGGAAGGACCACGACGGCGGACGCCTATTCGTGCGGTGGGTACCGGCGGACCGTCGATCAGAGTGCCGGAATGGTGCCCGCCGGCGCGGGGTTCGGCTCCGGGCTAGACGCCCATCAGGGCGTTGATCGGGCCGCGGGCGAAGTAGATGATAAAGCCTGCCGTGACCACCCACATCAGCGGGTGGACCTTCTTGGCTTTGCCCGACGCCGCGCTGATGACCGCGAAGGAGATGAACCCTACGCCGATGCCGTTGGCGATGGAGTACGTCAGCGGCATGGTCACGATTGTCAGGAAGGCCGGGAGGGCAATGGAGAACTTGGTGAACTTGATCTCCCGGATCTGTGCCATCATCATGGCACCCACTACCACCAGGGCTGCTGCCGCTACTTCCAACGGAACAACCGAGGTGAGCGGTGTGAAGAACATGGAGCCCAGGAACAGCAAGCCGGTGACCACCGAGGCAAGGCCGGTGCGTGCGCCTTCGCCGATGCCCGCCGCCGAGTCGATGTACACGGTGTTGGACGAACCGGACGTTGCACCGCCCACCACTGCGCCCATGCCTTCAACAATGAAGGCCGACTTCAGCTTGGGGAACGTACCGTCCTTGTGTGCCACGCCAGCGCTCTTGGCCAGGCCCGTCATGGTGCCCATGGCGTCGAAGAAGTTGGTGAACACCAAAGTGAAGACCAACATGGTGGCAGCCAATCCGCCGATCCTGGCGAAGGAGCCGAACAGATCGAACTGGCCTACCAGGCTCAGATCCGGGACCGAAACCAGTTGGCTGGACAGGATGGGGACATTCAGGTGCCAGCCGCCGGGGTTCTGGGCGCTTCCGGGACCAATCCGGAACACGGCCTCGGCTACAGCGGCGAGGACGGTGGTGGCGACGATGCCGATCAGCAGGCCGCCCTGGATTTTGCGTGCCACGAGGATGCCCATGGTCAGCAGTCCCACAATGAAGACGAGGGTGGGGATGGACGTGATGGAGCCGTTGTCCCCCAGCTGAACCGGAGGGCCGCCCGTTGTTGCGCGAACGAATCCGGAATCCACGAAGCCGATGAAGGCGATGAACAGGCCGATGCCAACGGTGATGGCGGCCTTGAGCTCCTTGGGGACTGCCTTGAAGATCGCCGTTCGGGCGCCGGTAGCGCCGAAGAGGACAATCAGGATGCCGTTGATAACCACCAGGCCCATGGCTTCGGGCCACGTGACTTCCTGAATGACCGCGACGGCGAGGAACGAGTTGATGCCCAAGCCGGCAGCGAGGCCGAACGGCAGGTTGGCCACCAATCCGAAAACGATGGTCATGACGCCGGCAGTCAGGCCCGTGACGGCACCAACCTGTGCAGCCGACAGCCACCCCCCGGCAACGTCCACAGGGGCGTTGTCTGCCGAGAAACCACCCAGGATGAGCGGATTGAGGATGACGATGTACGCCATGGTGAAGAAGGTGACCAAGCCGCCGCGGAATTCGCGGGCCAACGTGGAGCCACGCTTGGAGATCTGGAAGAACTTATCCAGGAAGGAGTTCGACACCGGAGGCTTCTTGTTGCCATCCGCCAGGCCGGTTGCCGTGTGCTTTGCAGCTGTGGGCTCTGCGCCGTCTCCCTTGGGAAAGAGTGCAGCCTGCTTCTCAGCTGAATTGTCCAGGATTGTCATGTCAGCCACCGGGCCCTAGTAGTCAATCCTGGAATCAAGCGTGTTCCATGTGGTGAACGGCTGGAGGGCCTCCGGAGCCTGGGGGTCGCCCAGTTCCAGCTTGGCTACCGGCATCAGCGCGTCCCGGTTGTCGTTCTCGAAGTACTCGTAGAAGACGGCGTCGTCGAAGCCAACAGATGCGGCGTCGTGACGGTCTGCGGCAAAGAACACGCGGTCCACGCGTGCCCAGAGTGCGGAGGCCAGGCACATGGGGCATGGCTCGCAGCTGGTGTAGAGGGTTGCTCCGCTGAGATCGAAGGTTCTAAGTTCGCGGCAGGCGTTACGGATTGCCGTGACTTCTGCGTGTGCGGTGGGATCGTTCGTGGCGGTGACGCGGTTGACGCCTTCGAAGGCTCGTCCGTCCGCGGTGACAATGACGGCGCCGAAGGGGCCCCCACTGTTGAGGACATTGGCTGTTGCCAGCTCAATGGATGTGGCCAGGAATTGCTCGGCCGTGACGGTTGTACTCATGTTGCGACTTCCTTAGTGCTGAGGAAGCCAGGTGACCTGTTTGGGGGCGCCACAGAGATGAGCTCCAGTTAGCTTGGTTACCAGGCTTCAGCATGTGCGATGAAGGTTAAGTTGCGCCTGGTAGATAGCTTCCCGGGGTCCGGGTGCCCGCCTTTGGCAGTTAGAGCGTAGCACCAAGTTTGTGAGCCGCGCCATAGTTTTTTGAAAACTTAATTTCGTCATGCGAAATTACTTGCTCTGCGGTCCTGGTGCCCGAATATGACCGCAGCCCGCCCGCAAGCGTTGACTGCCGCCGTCGAGCATTTTACGCTTTTCGGACTGGGCCGCGTTCTGACGGTCCGGCAACCTGGATCAGCAGACAGGGCCTAACTGAGCTGGAACGCATACATGCCGACCAGACAAGGAACCTGTAATGACCCCTCTTTGGATCAAGAACCCGCTGGGTATCTTCACCGCAAATGACCACGACGCCGGCGGCGGCCTGGTGGTTTCCGACTCCGGCACCATCATTGAGCTGGTGCCGTCGGGCGGGCAGCCTTCTTCTCCCACAACCGTTTTTGATGCATCCGGGCACGTGGTTCTCCCGGGGCTCATCAACACGCACCACCACTTCTACCAAACCCTCACCCGCGCCTGGGGTCCCGTGGCCAACGCGCCCCTGTTCCCCTGGCTGCAGAACCTCTACCCGGTATGGGCCCGGCTCACCCCGCGCAGCCTCGAACTAGCCGTGCAAGTGGCACTGGCCGAGCTGCTGCTTTCGGGCTGCACCACCGCCGCCGACCACCACTACCTCTTCCCCAACGGCATGGAAGACGCAATCGACATCGAAGTGGCCGCAGTCCGGGCCATGGGAATGCGGGCCACGCTGACCCGCGGCTCCATGACCTTGGGAGAGGACGACGGCGGGCTGCCGCCCAGGACCACGGTCCAGTCACCTGAGGCGATCCTTGCGGACAGCGAACGGCTGATTCGCAAGTATCACGAGACGGGTGACGGGGCAGTTGTTCAGATCGCCCTTGCCCCCTGCTCGCCATTCTCGGTGACCAAGGAAATCATGGCCGAATCTGCCGCCATGGCCGAACGGTTCGACGTCCGGCTCCACACGCACCTTGCCGAAACGATCGACGAGGAAGACTTCTGCAAATCCATGTTCGGGCTGCGGACCGTGGATTACCTGGAGTCCGTGGGCTGGCTGGGATCACGCACCTGGCTGGGTCACGGCATCCACTTCAACGACGAGGAAATTGCGCGGTTGGGTGCTGCCGGAACAGCGGTGGCCCACTGCCCGACGTCGAACATGCGCCTGGCATCCGGCACCGCGCGGGTCCTGGAACTCGAGGCTGCGGGTGTTCCCGTGGGGCTGGGAGTGGATGGTTCGGCGTCCAATGACGCTTCCAACATGATCCTTGAAGCCAGGCAGGCCCTGTATTTGCAGCGACTCCGCTACGGAGCGTCCGTTCCCGTGGAACGTGCACTCGGCTGGGCCACCCGTGGCTCCGCCGCAGTCCTGGGGCGCTCCGACATTGGCCAGTTGTCTCCGGGTCTCCAAGCAGACCTCGCCCTGTTCAAGCCGGACGAGCTGCGTTTCTCCGGCAGCCACGATCCCGTGGCAGCGTTGTTGCTCTGCGGGGCTGACCGTGCTGATCGCGTGATGGTTGGGGGTGTTTGGCGGGTTGTTGATGGCGCGATTCCCGGGCTGGACGTGGCCGGGCTGATCGCTGAGCACTCGGCCGCGGCCCGGAAGCTGGTGGCGGGGTAGCTCCGGGGCGCTGAGGCCTCGCCCGATTCGATGGTTCGCTGCGTACTATGCCGTGCGTTCGGCACAGCACGCAGCGATTCCACGAATCGGGCGTTTTCCACATAGGGCAATTGGATCCTTTTCCCCGAGCCGCGCACCTTCGAGGCTGGTCAGATGACGAGGATTACCCAGCGCAAACTCCCTGAAGGTATGGATCTGTGGCGAACAGAAGAACTTCACGCTGCCGGATTCAATGATCGGAAAATTGCAGCCTTGGTGCGGAGCGGAGTTTTGGTCCGGCTTCGCCGAGGCTGTTACATCCGCGGCAGCACCTGGGAGGCGCAGAAACCCTGGATTCGAAGCCGTCAGCTGATTGCCGCACATGCCCACGGAACACTCACGACGGCGGCCGGCGGCTTTGTCTACAGCCATACCTCCGCCGCCCGCCTCCACGGCTTGTTTCTCTGGGATGTGGATGACCGCGTACACATCAACACCGTGACAACCCCATCCCGCACTTCGCACGGCGTTGACGTTATTCCACACACGGGGGCATTGAGTCCCCTAGAGGTGGAAACCGTGCAGGGCATGCCATGCACGTCCCTGGAACGAACCGTCGTGGACTGTTGCCTCATGCTCAACTTCAAGCAATGCCTCATCGTGGTGGACCACGCGCTCAGGATGGGTGCCAACGCCCTTGTTTTGCAGGACATGTGCCACAGCCTGGGTGGGCGGAATGGCGTCATTAATCTTCGAAGGGCTCTGGAGAATGCCGATCAAAAATCGGAATCACCAGGTGAAACGCTTACCCGTGAGCTGATCCTACGGCTGGGAATCGCCATGCCTGAGCTGCAAGTTGAGGTAACAACCAAGAAGGGCAAACACCGCCTGGACTTCGCGTGGCGCGCGAAGAGGTTGGCGTTGGAGTTTGACGGGAAGGTCAAGTACTTCGACTACGCCCCCACCGACGAAGTGATCTACCGGGAACGCCAGCGCGAAAAGGCCCTCATGGAACTCGGCTGGAGGTTCATCCGGATCACGTGGCAGGACCTTTTCCGCGAGCACGAGTTCAAGGTTCGACTCCTGCGCGCTCTCCGGGAATAGGGCCACCCAATTCGTGGGCTCGCTGCGCACTCGATGTCGCGCACGGCACCCTACGCAGCGAAGGGTCGAAACGGGCGGCGGAGCGGAGGCGGTGCAGGCAGCATGCGGAAAGGCGGGCGATACCTCCCCAGGTATCGCCCGCCTCTTTGGCTCTGTTGCGCAGAGTCCGCGCCCCTAAGTGCCTAGGGGCGCTGCCGACCGAACACAGGGAGCGCGCGCAGCCAACGGGAGAACCCGCCGGCTTTGCGGTCGCAGTCGGCCGGAATGTAGAAGTCCGGATCTGTCGCACCGAAAGGCAGGTACAGCTCCTGACCCGGCGCCGGGAATTCCACGACGTTGTTCGTATCCTTCGAGTCCATCTGTTCCTCCTCTTTCTCATGCACCCAGTTTCCGCTCTTCGGAAAACTTTTATTGTTATGTGGAAAGTCTAGGCAGTCGGGAAACGAGCCGTCAAGACCCCCGAGAAGCCATACCGAGTTGCCCCGGTCACATTTGGATGGTTCATAACGATCCACGGGAACCCGTATACACAAGACGAAATAGTGCGCTACTCTCGAATGAGTTCGTGGCGTAGGTCACGTAACCTGAGAGCAGCAGGCAGGGTCGTAATGAGCTGGCATCAATGGATGTCGGCTCTTTTTTTGTTGGGTCGGCTCCACCAGAAACGCAGTGGAAACACGCGCTTAATTTCATTGATGGAACCTAGGTTCCACCTCACAGAAGTTGGGATATGACCATGAGCAACAACATCGTCCTCGGCGAAAACCAGTACGGCAAAGCAGAAGTCCGCGTCGTCAAGGTCACCCGGGATACCGACCGCCACCACATCGAAGACTTGAACGTCACCTCGCAGCTGCGCGGTGACTTCCAGGCGGCCCACCTCGAAGGCGACAACGGCCACGTCGTTGCCACCGACACCCAGAAGAACACGGTTTACGCCTTCGCCCGTGAAGGCATCGGCTCACCCGAGTCCTTCCTGCTTCGTCTCGCAGACCACTTCACCGGCGGCTTTGACTGGGTCACCGGCGGCCGCTGGGAAGCCGAAGCCTACAGCTGGGATCGCATCCAGGCCCACGGCGAGGGACACGACCACAGCTTCGTCCGCAACGGGCAAGAGGTGCGTACCGCCGTCGTCGTCCGTGATGGCGCAACCACGCACGTCATCAGCGGCCTCAAGGACCTGACCGTCCTGAAGACCACGCAGTCCGGTTTTGTCGGCTACCCGCGCGACAAGTACACCACCCTGCCGGAGACCACCGACCGCATCCTGGCCACCGATGTATCCGCCCGCTGGCGCTACAACACCAACCTGGACTTCGCCGGCACGGACTTCAACAAGAGCTACGAGGACATCAAAGCACTCCTGCTTGAAGGCTTCACCGAGAACTACTCCCACGCACTGCAGCAGACGCTGTTCGACATGGGCAAGAAGGTCCTGGAAGCACACAGCGAAGTGGACGAGATCAAGTTCTCCATGCCCAACAAGCACCACTTCCTGGTTGACCTGAGCCCGTTCGGCCTGGACAACCCCAACGAGGTCTTCTTCGCCGCGGATCGCCCGTACGGCCTCATCGAAGCCACGGTCCAGCGCGAGAACATCGAGGCTGCACCGGTGGCATGGAGCGGCATCGCCGGCTTCTGCTAAACCCGCACCAAACGCGGACTAAGCCGCACCATCTCAAAGGTTTGTGTGCAGGTCCCCCCAACGGCGCCCCGTAAAGGCCGGACCTGCACACAATGCCAACCCCAAAAACCAAAGATTTGTTAGCCAGACACAGTTAGCCAGACGAAGACGTCTGCCATGAACCCAGAAAGTCTGCCATGAACATCAAGAAGAAGTCCCGCCCCGCGAATACCACCTCGTCCCGCGCAGAACGCGCAGGACGACCCGAGCGGCCCGAGGACAAGCGACTCTCCATCGGAAGCACCTTCGCTTACGGCTTCCAGCACGTCCTCACCATGTATGGCGGAATCATTGCCCCGCCCCTGATCATCGGCGCGGCGGCCGGCATGAACTCACAGGACATCGGCCTGTTGATCGCTGCCTGTTTGTTCGTTGGCGGCCTGGCCACCATCCTGCAAACGGTGGGCATCCCGTGGTTCGGCTCGCAACTGCCGTTGGTCCAGGGCGTGTCCTTCGCCGGAGTCTCCACCATGGTGGCGATTGTCCAAGGTGGCGGCGGGATCCAGGCGGTGTTCGGATCGGTGATTGTTGCCTCGTTGATTGGCCTGGCAATCACACCCCTGTTCTCCAAGATCATCAAATTCTTCCCGCCCGTAGTTACCGGCACAGTCATCACCACCATTGGGCTCACCCTGATGCCGGTGGCCGCGAACTGGGCCATGGGTGGCAACGCCAAGGCTGACAACTACGGCAGCATGGCCAACATCGGCCTGGCCGCAGCAACCATGGGTGTTGTCCTGCTCCTGAGCAAGGTTGGCAACGCCGCCATCTCCCGGCTCTCCATCCTGCTGGCCATGGTCATCGGCACCATCATCGCGTTGATTGCGGGCATGGCTGACTTCTCCAAGGTTGGCCAGGGCGACATCGTCGCATTCCCCACGCCGTTCGCTTTCGGCGCTCCCACGTTTGAAATCGCCGCGATCATCTCCATGCTCATCGTCATCCTGGTGACCCTCACCGAAACCTCCGCGGACATCATCGCCGTGGGCGAGATCGTGGACACCAAGGTTGATTCACGCCGCATCGGCGACGGCCTCCGCGCAGACATGCTCTCCAGCGCCATCTCCCCGCTGTTCAACTCCTTCACGCAGAGTGCCTTCGCCCAGAACGTCGGCCTCGTGGCCATCACGGGCATCAAGAGCCGCTTCGTGGTCAGCGCCGGCGGCCTCATCCTGGTGATCCTCGGCCTCCTGCCGATTCTTGGGCGAGTAGTCGCAGCGGTTCCGACGCCCGTCCTGGGCGGCGCCGGCGTCGTGCTCTTCGGTACGGTGGCCGCCAGCGGTATCCGTACCCTGGCCAAGGTTGAGTACAAGAACAACATGAACCTGATCATCGTGGCGGCCTCGATTGGCTTCGGCATGATCCCGATCGCCGCCCCGAAGTTCTACGACCAGTTCCCCTCCTGGTTCGCCACGATCTTCCACTCCGGCATCAGCTCGGCAGCGGTCATGGCGATTCTGCTGAACATCCTTTTCAACCACTTCAAGGCCGGCAACTCGGACAACCAGTCGGTGTTTGTGGCGGGCACTGACCGCGTTGTCAGCGAAGAGGACATCAAGTGCCTCAGCGAAGGCGACCGCTTTGAGAACGGCAAGCTGATTGACGCCGACGGCAAGGAAGTCCCGCTCAAGACGTCCAGCGCTTCTGAGCACTAGCACCCTTCCGCAGATGACAGCAGGCGGCAGTGTTTTCCTTGGGGGACACTGCCGCCTGTTGTCGCCTTTGCATGGAATGTATGACGGCGGCTCTCGCCTTTGCGGCTTGGCCACTAGCCCGCTCCAGGACCTCGCCGAAACGACAAAAGATGGCAATGTTTCTGGGAAACGTTGCCATCTTTTGCCATTCCGCGCGCGGGAGGCGGGGGTTAGTTTTGGTTGAGCTCCGCGGAGATCGCCAGGGCAGCCTCGCGCAGCATGGGCACGGCGCGGTCTGCGAAGCTCTGGTCAACGCGTGTGATCGGGCCCGAGACGGAGATCGCCGTCGGCGTGGGTGCGTTGGGAACGGCCATGGCGAAGCACCGGACGCCCAGTTCCTGCTCTTCCTCGTCGATGGAGTACCCACGCTCACGGATCAGTGCCAGGTCTGCGAGCAGGGAGTCGATGTCACCGATGCTCTTGGCCGTGGGAGTGGGCATGCCGGTGCGGGCCACGATGCCACGGACCACTTCGTCATCCAGCTGGGCGAGAATTGCTTTGCCCACGCCGGTGTCGTGCGTGTGGGCGCGCCGGCCAACCTCGGTGAACATGCGCATGGAGTGCATGGACGGGACCTGTGCCACGTAAATGACCATGTCCGAGTCCAGGACGGCCATGTTGGACGTCTCGCCCAGCCGCTCCACCAGGGTCTTGAGCTGCGGACGGGCCACGGCGCCGAGTTGCTTGCTGGCTCCTTCGCCGAGGCGGATGAGCCGCGGGCCCAGGGCGTAGCGGCGGTTGGGCAGCTGCCGGATGTAGCCAAGGGACACCAGGGTCCGCAAAAGGCGATGGATGGTAGGCAGGGGCAGGTCAGTGGACGACGAGAGTTCGCTCAACGTGACGTCTCCGCCCGCGTCCGTGATCAGTTCCAGCAGTTCAAAGACGCGCTCAACGGACTGCACGCCTCCGGAGGCTTTTTCAGCCATTCCCTTGTCTCCAATGACTCAGATTCCGACAACTCTTATCCGCATCGTGAAAAGAATTGCTTAGAACACCCAACATACAGCACGCGTGCAAGCTGCGCGATGACACCGAACATGACCAAGCAGGGGGTTGTGTTTCCACTTTGTAGATAATAATATCCATAATACGAAAACATTTAGTTGGAACGGCGGCCCGGGAACGGGCCTAACAGGAGGAATTTCAATGGCGAATCCGAGCCCCGGAAACTCGATCACCCTGCGCGTCGCCGCACCGTCGAGCTTCACCGCAACCAGCGAACTTGCCGCAGCAGTCGGCGCCGCCGGTGCAGCAATCACCGCGCTGGACGTCACGGAATCCCACCACGAGAAGATCGTTGTTGACGTCACGTGCAACACCACCGATGACGACCACGCAGCCCGCGTGAAGGACGCTTTGAACGCCCTCGACGGCGTCACGGTCCAGCACGTTTCGGACCGCACCTTCCTCATGCACCTCGGCGGCAAGCTCGAGGTCGTCCCCAAAGTAGCCCTGCGCAACCGCGACGACCTCTCGCGTGCCTACACTCCCGGCGTCGCCCGCGTTTGCATGGCGATCGCAGAAGACCCGGCCGCCGCCCGTAACCTGACGGTCAAGCGCAACACCATCGCCGTCCTCACCGACGGTTCGGCCGTCCTGGGCCTGGGCAACATCGGCCCCGCCGCAGCCCTTCCCGTGATGGAAGGCAAGGCCGCACTGTTCAAGCAGTTCGCCAACGTTGACGCCTGGCCGGTCTGCCTGGACACCCAGGACACCGAGGAAATCATCATGATCGCCAAGGCCATGGCCCCGGTCTACGGTGGCATCAACCTCGAAGACATCGCCGCACCGCGCTGCTTTGAGATCGAGAACCGCCTCCGCGAAGAACTGGACATCCCGGTGTTCCACGATGACCAGCACGGCACCGCGATTGTCACCCTCGCTGCCCTGGTCAATGCCCTCCGCGTTGTGGACAAGAAGCTCTCCGAGGTCAAGATCGTGGTCTCGGGCGTCGGCGCTGCCGGCTCGGCCATCATCCAGCTCCTCAAGGCCCAGGGCGCGCAACACATCATCGCCGCCGGCCGTTCCGGCGCCATCCACTCCGGCGAGGAATACGGCGACGAGCACCGCAGCTGGATCGCCGCGAACACCAACGAAGAAGGCTTCTCCGGAAGCCTGCACGACGCCCTCAAGGGTGCGGACGTGTTCATCGGCGTCAGCGCCCCGCACGTGATCGGCGAAGAGCAGGTTGCTTCCATGGCCGAGGACGCAATTGTGTTCGCCATGGCCAACCCGACCCCGGAAATTGACCCCGTTGTAGCGTCCAAGCATGCAGCCGTGGTTGCTACCGGCCGCAGCGACTTCCCCAACCAGATCAACAACGTGCTGGCATTCCCTGGCTTCTTCCGCGGGCTGCTGGACGCAGGGGCCTCGGACATCACCCCGAACATGCTGGTGGCCGCCGCCGAAGCAATTGCCAACCGGGTGGCTGACGATGAGCTCAACGCGAGTTACATTATCCCCAGCGTCTTCGATCCCCATGTTGCTGCCGATGTTGCTGCTGCGGTGGCAGCCGCCGCGCACGCAAACGCCGCCAGCGCGCTGTAGCACCAGCGCACCCTAGAAAAAGGAATCCGCTCACATGGCTATTACAGTCACTGATCCCCGGCCGATCGATCGCGCCGAGGAGATCCTCACCCCGGAGGCACTGGCCTTCATCGAAGAACTGCACACCCGCTTTGCCGGCACCCGCAATGACCTTCTGCAGGCCCGCAAGGCCAAGCGCCAGCAGGTCGCGGACACCTCCCGCCTTGATTTCCTCCCGGAGACCCAGGACATCCGCGACGGCGACTGGAAGGTTGCCGAAGCACCGGCAGCTTTGCAGGACCGCCGTGTTGAGATGACGGGACCGGCCACCCCGGCCAAGATGGCCATCAACGCGCTGAACTCCGGCGCCAAGGTGTGGCTGGCTGACCTCGAAGACGCCAGCACGCCCACCTGGTCCAACGTTGTTGACGCGATCCTCAACCTCCGCGACGCCGCCCGGGGCACTTTGAGCTTTACCTCCCCCGAGGGCAAGGAATACCGTCTCCGCACGGACGCTCCCCTGGCAGTTGTGGTGGCCCGCCCCCGCGGCTGGCACATGGAGGAAAGCCATGTACTGCTCGACGGCGCCCCCGCCGTGGGTGCGCTGGTGGACTTCGGCCTGCACTTCTTCCACATCGCCAAGCAGTTGCTCGAAAACGGTCACGGCCCGTACTACTACCTCCCCAAGATGGAGAGCCACCTTGAGGCCCGCTTGTGGAATGACGTCTTCGTGTTCGCACAGGACTACCTCGGCGTTCCCCAGGGCAGCGTCCGCGCCACCGTGCTGATCGAGACCATCCCGGCAGCGTTCGAAATGGACGAGATCCTGTACGAACTGCGTGACCACGCAAGCGGCCTGAACGCCGGCCGCTGGGACTACCTCTTCAGCATCATCAAGTACTTCCGTGATGCCGGCGAAGAGTTCGTGCTCCCGGATCGCGCCACCGTGGCCATGACGGCACCGTTCATGCGCGCCTACACCGAACTCCTGGTCAAGACCTGCCACAAGCGCGGCGCCTTCGCCATGGGTGGCATGGCCGCCGTCATCCCCAACCGCAAGCAGCCGGATGTCACCGCCGCAGCCTTCGACAAGGTCCGCGCCGACAAGACCCGCGAAGCGAACGATGGCTTCGACGGCTCCTGGGTTGCCCACCCGGACCTGGTTCCCACTTGTCGCGAAGTCTTCGACTCCGTGCTGGGCGACCGACCCAATCAGCTGGACAAGCAGCGCCCCGAGGTGAACGTCACCGCTGAGCAGCTGATCGACGTCGCCTCCGCTGGCGGCACCGTCACCGAGGCAGGCCTGCGCCTGAACCTGTACGTCGCGGTCGCCTACACCGGTGTGTGGATTTCCGGCAGCGGCGCCGTTGCCATCCATAACCTGATGGAAGACGCCGCGACGGCGGAGATCTCCCGCTCGCAGGTCTGGCAGCAGTTGCGGAACAAGTCCATCCTGGCGGACACGGGCAACACTGTTACCCGCGAACTGGTGACCAGGATCCTGGGCGAGGAAACCGAACGCCTGCGCATTGAATTCGGCGACGAGAACTTCGCAAAGTACTACGAGCCTGCGTCCAAGCTGATCGAGGACATCTGCTTGTCCGACGATTACACGGACTTCCTCACCACTCCGGCGTATGAGTTGGTGGGCTGATGAGTTCCTTGACGCCCGCAGACCTGGCCCACATCGAGTCGCAGCTTGAAGCGACCGACCAGTTGCTGGACCGCAACTACCCCGGCGACGACGGCTCGCGCCAGCCCATCCACACCGTCTACATCCCGGCCGATCGCTTCACGCCCACCTTCGTGGCGGACTGGGGCGCCCAGGCGCTGACGACGGCGGAGGCCCACGGTGGTCTGGAAAAGCTCGGTCAGCTGTTGGGCCAGGAGTCTCACCTGGCTTCCGCGGTTGCGGAGCGTGTAGCTGCGAAGCTTTCGGCCGAACCGATCGAGGACCTGCGTTTGGACTTCGAGGACGGCTACGGAGACCGCGGCGACGAGGCAGAAGACGCCGACGCCGTTGCTGCCGCCCAGGCTGTTGCCGCTGCAGTTGCGGCCGGAACAGCTCCGCCGTTCATCGGCATCCGCTTCAAGTGCTTCGAAGCCCCCACTCGGGCCCGTGGCCTGCGGACGCTGGACCTCTTCGTCTCCACGTTGGCTGCCGCCGGGGAGCTCCCCGCAGGGCTGATCCTTACCTTGCCCAAGGTCACCACCGTGGCCCAGGTGCAGGCCATGGACTTCGCAGTGTCCCGCCTTGAGGAAGTCCACGGGCTTCCCGCCGGCCGGCTCCGTTTTGAGGTGCAGGTGGAAACACCCCAGCTCATCATCGGCGCTGACGGAACCTCCCCTGTGGCACAGCTCCCCCACGTCGTTTCGGGCCGCATCAGCGCCCTGCACTACGGGACCTACGACTACAGCGCTTCGCTCGGAATTTCCGCGGAATACCAGTCCATGGAGCATCCGGTGGCCGACTTCGCCAAGGAAGTCATGCAGCTCGCTGTCGCCGGCACGGGCATCCGCCTGTCCGACGGTTCCACCAACATCATCCCCGTGGGTGACGCTGTTGAAGACGCCTGGAAGCTGCATGGCCGCTTGGTCCGCCGCTCACTGGAAAACGGCTACTACCAGGGCTGGGACCTCCACGCCGCGCAACTGCCCAGCCGCTTCTCGGCGTCGTACGCTTTCTACCGCGAAGGCCTGCCCGCCGCAGCCCTGCGCCTCCGTAACTACGTGGAGCGCACCGAAGGCGGCGTCATGGACGAGCCCGCCACGGCCCGCGCGTTGGCCGGCTTCGTCCTCCGCGGCGTCCAGTGTGGCGCAGTGGGGACCGACGAGGTCAAGGCGCTTGCCGGCGTCGAACTTTCACAGCTGACCGCGCTGGCGCACCCGCGGCTCGCACAACCGACTTCCCACTGATAGGAGCAACTCGAATGGGCAAGTACTACTACCCTCAGGGCGGCCTGCCGCCGCAGACGCAGCTGACCACCGAACGGGCGATCGTCACCGAGGCTTACACGGTGATCCCCAAGGGCGTCATGACGGACATCGTCACCAGCAACCTGCCGGGCTTCTCCAACACGCGCTCGTGGATCATCGCACGGCCAATCTCCGGCTTCGCCACCACGTTCTCCCAGCTGATCGTTGAGATCGCCCCGGGTGGCGGCGCACCCAAGGCCGAGTTCGAGTCCGGTGTGGAAGGCGTCATTTTCGTGACCAAGGGCCAGGTCAACCTGACCCTCGACGGCGAGCTGCACCACCTTGAAGAGGGCGGGTACGCCTACCTGGCCGCCGGTTCAGAGTGGGGCCTGGAGAACGTGTCCAACGACATCGTTTCCTTCCACTGGATCCGCAAGGCCTACGAGCGGCTTGAAGGTTTCGAAGCCAAGTCCTTCGTCACCAACGAGAAGGACGTGGAGCCCACCTCCATGCCGGACACCGACGACGTCTGGAAGACCACGCGCTTCACGGACTCCAGCGACCTCGCCCACGACATGCAGGTCAACATCGTCACGTTCCAGCCCGGCGGTGTGATCCCCTTCCCGGAGACGCACGTCATGGAGCACGGCCTGTACGTCCTGGAGGGCAAGGCCATGTACTTGCTCAACAACGACTGGGTTGAGGTGGAGGCCGGCGACTTCATGTGGCTGCGTGCTTTCTGCCCGCAGGCTTGCTACGCGGGTGGTCCGGGCGAGTTCCGTTACCTGCTGTACAAAGACATGAACCGCCAGGTGAAGCTCACCTAGGTCTGTTGCATGCTTGCGCCGAGATCGCCGGAAAGCTGCCAGTTCGCTGGAGCTCTCCGGCGATTTCGTCGTTTTCCGGCGAACTCAGCGACGGCGGCCCACAGCGAGCCCGGCCCAGAACGCGAGGACCAACAGGCCCAGGACTGTCACGGCGAGCCCGAGCTGCGTCCCTTGGCTGACCATGGCCGCGCCGTTCCCGATGAACACTGTCTCGCTCAGCGGCGCATAGGCGAACCAGCCGAAGTCCGTGCTCTGGTTGTTCCACGCCACCACCACCCCCACGATCACGGCGATCAAGCCCAGCAAAGGCACGACGACGGCAGAGACTCTGCGTGCAGGCCGCGGTGTGTTGTGTTCCCCAAGTGTGTTGTTGTCCCCCATGTGCCCGAGTCTAGTATGCGACCTAGTTGGGTTTGGCGGGGGCGCCGGCGATTCTGTACGACTCCTGGAGCAGTTCATCGAGCTCGTCCGTCTCGATTTGCTCGAGCCGGACCAGCAGGAGCTTCGGGGATTGCTCGTGATGCGGGGTCCAGAAGAAGGTATCCGGTTCCATGGCTGCGAGCGCCTCGCGTTCATCAGTCTTGACCGTGACAACCCCCTCTTCCCAGATCCGTGCCATGAGGGACTTGGCAAACCATGCCGGCTGCCCCCAACTCAGGCGTTCGCTGACGCCCGGCATGTCCAGGCAGATTCTCCTGACATCCTCTTCTGTGGCCATGGTTCACTGTGGCATTGGCGTTCCGCTGCCGCAAGCGACTTCGCCGGAAACGTGCTTGACCGCTGGAGGTGTGCGAGACCGCTGGAGCTCTCCGGCGAAGTCGCACTGCTCCGGCGAAGTCGCGCGGGGGCGGATGGGGCTGGTGTGGGACTTGGGTAGAGTGCACCCATGGATGACAAAGCCACGCTGCTCACTTATTTGCGACTCCGCAGGGCGGACCTGCTGGGGAAATTGGATGGCCTCAGTGAATACGATGCCCGGAGGCCCATGACGCCCACGGGGACCAACCTGCTGGGCCTGGTAAAACACGTAGCCAGCGTGGAGTTGGGGTATTTCGGGGAAGTCTTCGGCAGGCCTAGCGGGCGCGACCTGCCCTGGTTGGCCGATGATGCCGAACCGGATTCGGACATGTGGGTTCCGGCAACGGAGAGCCGCGAGGAAATCCTGGATCTCCATTATTTCTCCGCCAAACACAGCGATGAAACCATCAGATCCCTCCCCTTGGATGCGCCGGGTGCGGTGCCATGGTGGTCGGAGGAAAAGAAGAACGTGACGCTGCACCAGATTCTGGTTCACATGTGTGTTGAGACAGCCCGGCACGCTGGGCACGCGGACATCATCCGCGAACTCATTGACGGCTCCATGGGGCAGAGGCCTGGGGATCCGAACATCCCCAGCCGGACCACGGAAGAATGGGCAGCCCACCGTGCACGCATTGAACAGGCAGCTCTGGAGGCGGGCCACAGCAAACCTGAAACTTCACAGCCCCCGCATATCTTGGGCAAACCTCCGGCGTAGCCTCGCTCCGTAGAAATGAGGCATGACTTCTCCACAGACTGAACACCGTAAGGGCGGCCGGACACGGCGCGCCGTGATCTCCGCCGTTCTGGCGGTCACTCTCTCTGCCGGGGGTGCCGCCGCCTGGGCCCTGGACCGGTTTGTGGTCCCACACGCTGAGATCACCAACGTCTCCGAATACGAGGCGAGCCAGGCCGGCACCACAACAACAACGACGGCGGATGAGGCTTCCGCAGAAACGTCGGCGAGCGCCGTGGTCACCGATACGTCCTACGCCTCCGGGGACACGGGGGTCACCATCTCCACGGTGACCACAGGCACCGGTGACGACACCGTGACGTACTACGTTGCCGACGTCGTGCTTGATGATGCCACCACGCTGAAGTCGGCGTTTGCCGAGGACACGTACGGCGAGAACATCACCGAAACTACATCCGCGATCGCCGAGGACCATAACGCCATTTTCGCGATCAACGGCGACTATTACGGCTTCCGGGACACCGGCATCGTGATCCGTAACGGCGTGGTGTACCGGGACGAGGGCGCGCGGCAGGGCTTGGCGTTCTACAAGGACGGCACGGTCAAGGTTTACGACGAGACCACAACTACCGCTGATCAGCTCATCGCGGACGGCGTGTGGAACACGCTCTCGTTCGGGCCGTCGCTGCTGGACAACGGTCAGATCGCGTCCGGCATCGAGGACGTGGAGGTTGATACGAACTTCGGCAACCACTCCATCCAGGGCGAACAGCCGCGCACCGCTGTAGGTGTCATCGATGAGAACCACCTGGTGTTCGTGGTGGTGGATGGCCGCAGCCCCGGCTACAGCTCCGGCGTCACCATGTCCGGCCTGGCCCAGATCATGAAGGACCTGGGCGCCACCACCGCGTACAACGTGGACGGCGGCGGCTCCTCCACCATGTACTTCAACGGCTCCCTGGTGAACAACCCGCTCGGCGACAACAAAGAGCGCGGCACCTCGGACATCCTCTACATCGCCCAGTCATGATCATCCTGATACCGGCCTACGAGCCGGACCACCAGCTCATCACGCTTGTGCGGAACCTCCAGACGGCTGACCCGTGGCTCACCATGGTGGTGGTGGATGACGGTTCAGGGCCGGACTATCAGGAAACGTTCGACGCCGTTTCGCGGCTTGGGTGCCACCTGCTCAGTTACGACGTGAACGGCGGAAAAGGCCACGCGCTCAAGAGTGGCTTTGCCTTCATCGCAGAGCGTTTTCCCGGCCACAACGTGGTGTGCGCGGACAGCGACGGCCAACACGGCGTGGCCGACATCCTGGCTGTGGCGGACCGGGTTCGCGGCGTAGCGGGGGCCATGGTGCTCGGTTGCCGGAACTTCACAGGTAACGTCCCGGCCCGGAGCCGATTCGGCAATACAGTGACCCGGGGTCTGTTCAGGCTCGCCACCGGCCAAGGGATCACGGACACGCAAACCGGCCTCCGCGGGTACCGGGCTGACATGCTCCCGTGGTTGCTGACCGTGCGCGGCGAACGCTACGAGTACGAGCTGAACCTGCTGCTCGAGTCGAAGCAAGCCGGCTACGGCATCGTCACAGTGGAGATCGCAACCGTCTACCTGGACCACAATTCGGGCTCGCATTTCCGGCCCATCGCCGACTCCATCAGGATCTACGCCCCGCTGCTGAAGTTCCTGGGGTCCTCGCTGTCCGCATTCGTGGTGGACCTGGTGATGTTCCTGATCTTCAGCGCGCTCACGGACTCGCTGCTTCTGGCGGTGGTGGGAGCCCGTCTGGTCAGTGCCACGGTGAATTTCCTCATCAACCGCCGGATGGTCTTTGAGCACGGCAGGGACACCTCGTTCCGCGCCGCCGCCACAGGATACGTTGCGCTGGTTGTGGTCCTCCTGTCCGCAAACTACGCCGCTATGTGGACCCTCACCTCCCTCGCCGTTCCAGACGTGCTGGCCAAGCTTGCCACCGAGATGACGCTGCTGGGAGTCAGCTATGCAGTACAACAGCGCTTCCTGTTTGCGCGCAAGGGACATGCCGCGTCAACGGTTCACGCCGCCCAAACAACAGGGCCCAAACCATTGGAACCGACCGTGGTCGAAACACATATCCCAGCCTTGGTCCCGGCACAGTTTCAGCACAGCATGGCCGGGAAAAGTGGAGATCAATCCCCCAAGAGATTCCGGAGTAACCGATGAACACCATCATCCTCATCGCGGCAGACCTGGCCGCCATCACCATTTTGACGCTTGCCCTCTACCTCCGCCGGCACAGGCGCCGCGACCTGGTTGTTTCTTACCTGGGCATGAACGTCGGCGTCCTGGCAGTCGCCACGGCATTGTCCGGTTCGGCCGCAGGCGTTGGCTTGGGGCTGGGTTTGTTTGGTGTTCTCTCCATCATTCGGCTCCGGTCCACGGAACTGGCCCAGCACGAGGTGGCCTACTACTTCTCGGCGTTGGCGCTGGGCTTGATCGCAGGCATCGGCGTCGAACCTCTCTGGCTGACGCTGTCCCTCATGGCGTTGGTCCTGCTGGTGATGTTCGTCGGCGACAACCCCCGGGTCCTCCCGGCCTACCGCCACCAGGTGGTGGTGCTGGACCGGGCCATCAACAACGAACCCGAGCTCTACGCCCGGCTGGAAGAAGTCCTCCACGGCACTGTCCACTCGGCCACCATTCAGGAACTGGACCTGGTGAACGACAAAACGATCGTGGACGTACGATACGCGGTGCGGCCCCTCCATGAGGACCTATCCCAGCCGCGGCACGCCCAGCTTGGCTTCAACCAACCAGCCGGTGCGTTGACCCCGGCTCCGGAGGAACTCCCGGCCCAGTCCGCGCAGCCGGTTCAGCCGGCTCACTCCGCTCAGCCAGCACCCCAGCACACCCAGCAATCCGTACCCACCTCGGCCGGTGTCGCATGAGCCGCATCGACGCCGAACCGATCATCCCGCAACTGAGCCAGCTTCCCGCCGTCGGGCTTGAAGAACTCACTACCGAAGCCGCCCTGCTGACCCGGGTGGACCGAAAGTATCTGGTTCCTTCGGCAACGGCACGCAAGGTCCTGAGCACCTTCAGCTCCGAGGCCCGGGTCTTGGACATGGAAGGGAACCGCACGTTCGCTTACGACTCCGTGTACTTCGACACCGCCGAGTTGGACAGCTACATGCTCGCCGCGCACGGCAGGCGAAGGCGGTTCAAGATCCGTACCCGCACCTACCTGGACAGCGCGGTCAGCTTCCTGGAAGTGAAGACCGAAGGCGCTCGCGAGGCCACCGTCAAGGAGCGCATCCCCTATGAGATGGGCGACCGCGACCGGCTCACGGAAGAGGGCCTGGCCTACGTGAATGAGACGCTGGCCGCGGCCATCGGTGACATGAGCATCGGACCGCTGGAGCCGGTGCTTTCCACCCGCTACGACCGCACCACACTCTTCCTCCCCGAGTCCGGAAGCCGCGCGACCATCGACTCCGACGTCACGTGGCAAAGCCCAGACGGCCATCCCTGGGTTTTGGACAACGCGGTGGTGGTGGAGACGAAGTCCGGCTCAGCGCCCGGCCCTTTGGACAAGCACCTGTGGGCACACGGCGTCCGGCCTTGCCGCATCTCCAAGTTCGCCACCGGCATGGCCGCACTCCACCCCGAGCTTCCGGCCAACCGCTGGAATCAAACCCTTCGACGCAGGATGCCCCTGCGCCCCCTCCACTGACATTCCCTCCACAGACTTAGGAATCCACTATGCGCTCCTTCCGCACTTCCCTTTCCGTTGCCGCCGTCGCCCTGGCCATTTCCTTGGCCGGCTGCTCCACGGCCGCCACCAGCTCAACGTCCACCGGCACCACCGGCACGTCAACCAGCACCACCCAGCAGGCCGTAACGGCCGGGACCATTGAAGAAGACACCCACTACGACAGCGACGACCTCACGTGGGACGCCGCAACGGAAGTGGCAATCAGCCTGTCCGACGGCGGCAGTAAAGTGACGTCGTCGTCCTCCACCGGCGTGGCTGTAGACGGCAACACCGTCACCATCAGCGCCGCGGGAACGTACCGCCTCAGCGGCTCGCTGAGCGACGGGCAGATCGTGGTTGCAGCCGGTGAGGAGGATACGGTTCGCATCATTCTGGACGGCGTGGAACTGGGCAACTCCACCGGCTCGCCGTTTGTAGTGCAGAGCGCCGACGAAGCGATCGTGTACTTGGACGAGGGCAGCACCAACACGTTAATGGATGCCACCACCTACGCCGACCAGGGCGAGGACTCCCCCAACGCAGCCCTCTACTCCATGGCGGACCTGACCATCGCCGGGACCGGTGCCCTCACCGTCAACGGGAAATCCAACGACGGCATCGTTTCCAAGGACGGCCTGGTGATGGCTGCCGGCAAGGTCACCGTGGACGCCGTGGACGACGGCATTCGCGGCAAGGACTACACAGTGCTGCTGGACGGCGCGTACCAGGTGACCGCAGGCGGTGACGGCGTGAAGGCAGACAACGACACCGACGAGGGGCGGGGGTGGCTGTTGGTCAGCGGCGGCTCGTTGACAGTCAACGCGGGCGACGACGGCGTGAAGGCGTTCAACACCCTCACCGTTTCCGGCGGAACAGTCACCGTGGCCGAGTCGGAGGAAGGACTGGAAGCGCAGCACATTGTGGTCTCCGGCGGCGACGTCACCGTCACAGCGAACGACGACGGCGTGAACGCCTCGGGTGGCTCTTCGACCAGTACCGATGCGGGCACGGCAGGCGGCGGAGGTCCAATGGGTGGCGGCATGGGCGGCGGGGAGACCGTTGGCGACTACACCGTGGACGTCTCCGGCGGAAACCTCACCATCAACTCAGAAGGTGACGGCCTGGACTCCAACGGCAACGCCAGCATTTCCGGCGGGACCGTGGTGGTCAACGGCCCCACCAACGACGGCAACGGGGCCTTGGATGTGAACGGTGAACTGACCGTGACCGGCGGCACCGTAGCAGCGGCAGGCAGTGCCGGAATGGCGGTGACCCCGGGTACCTCTTCCACGCAGTCCGGTGTGCAGTTGACCTTCGACTCTTCGGTGTCTTCCGGCACGCCTGTGCACATCGTCGACGCCACGGGAGCGGTGGTGGTGACATTCGTGACCACCAAAACCATCGCATCCCTGGTGTTCTCCTCCGCCGCGATCACCGACGGTGCGACGTACACGGTGTACACGGGAGGCAGTGCTGACACGGAAGCCGGCGTCACCACAGGCTCCATCGACGGCGCAGAAGAACAAGGCACCGCGACCGCGGGCCAGTACACGCAGGCCCAAGGTCCCGGTGGTGGCGGCGGCCGCTGGTAAGTCAGACAATGGGGGACTGGATTTCGGACCAGTCCCCCATTGACGTGTTTCAGAGTGTTGCTTAGGTTTAATTTGTTAGCGCTAACACAGCCCATCAGCAAGGAACTACGTGAGCAACCAAACCCAATCCCCGGTGAAGTCACCACTCTTCAGGGACCCCATCGAGGACGGTGCCGCAGATCCCACCGTCATCTACAACCCGCGCGAGCAGGCCTGGTGGATGATCTACACCAACCGCCGCACCACGGTCCCGTTCGAGGACGGACTCAGCTGGCTCTACGGTTCCAAGCTCGGAGTTGCATCATCCACGGACGGCACACACTGGGACTACCGCGGAACCCTTGAGGGCCTTGACTTCGAATGGGGCCACAACACTTTCTGGGCACCCGAAGTCTTCGAGCACGCGGGCACTTTCCACATGTACGTCAGCTACATCCGCGGCATCCCCGCCCACGGCAATCCGCATTCCATGGAAATCCACCACTACACCAGCCCGGACCTTCTGGCATGGACCCACCACGGATTAGTTCCGCTGAGCTCCAACCGGGTCATCGACGCCTGCGTGCACCCACTCCCCGGCGGCGGATTCCGCATGTGGTTTAAGGACGAGGTGCAAGGCTCGGAAACCTGGGCGGCGGACAGCGACAACCTCTTCGATTGGAAGGTCCGGGGCCACGTACTGACCACACCCTCGGGCCACGAAGGGGCCAACGTTTTCGGCCTGGGCGGCTGGTACTGGATGATCGTCGACACGTGGTCCGGCCAGGAAGTGTACCGCTCTGACGATCTCGATTCATGGGAGAAACAAGGGGTCATCCTGGACGCAGCCATCGGCGACACCTTCGCACGGACCGATGATGTGGGGCCGGGCCTCCACGCAGACGTGGTTGTCAACCATGGCCGCGGATGGATCTTCTACTTCACGCACCCCAGCCGCGCCGGTGCGAGCCACCCGACTGTCGAGAGCCGGCGGTCATCGGTGCTCGTTGCCGAACTCACCGTCCATGAGGGCGTGCTGCAGTGCGATCGGAACGCGGACAGCCTGCTGGTACTGAAGCAGCCCGAGAGCGCGTAGCTTCGCAACAGGGCTCGACGACGGTAAGCGACGTGCCGCCGTCGAGCCTCCACACGGGCAGGCCGTCCCCCTTAAGGCTCCCGCAAACTTGATGCGAACTTGAGCCAATCGAAAAGCTTCCTTGATATAGCAGCGCCACGCTGGAAGCACGAAGAACCAATACACAGGGGCTTCGGCAACGAATTTCCAGTATGAAACACAACGATGTGGGGGAAGCAATGGAACAGGCATCAGCACTCACCGAGGTGATAGCCATCAAAGGCATCATCCAGGACCAGCACCCCGTGGATTTCTATGCGCTGGGTGTCGCCGGATGCATCGACCGGCTTGCTGCACCGCTTCGGCGCGAGGGCGTCACCGTCCATTGGCACACCCCGCACCACGGCATCGAGATCTCCTCCTCAGCCGCCGCCCTCCTGTATCACGTGGCTCAGGAGACCTTCAGCAACACCCTCAATTACGCCAATGCCAGCGAGCTCACGGTCCGACTCAACGCCGTCTACCACGGCATCCAGCTCACCATCACGGACGACGGCTGCGGTTTCGAAATCCACGCCGCGCCCAGCGGCCGCAGGCACGGATTCGGATTGCTTCTGATGTCCATAGCAGTACACGACGCCGGCGGGACAGTAGACATCGACTCCGCGGTTGGGCGGGGCACCAGTGTGAGGGTCACTCTGCCGCTGGATTGAGTCCTATTTGGGACCATATTCGGGCGCCCAACCCGTAGCCGCGCAGCTTTGCCGGACGTATTCTATAGCTACTTTTCAGCCGGGTTATCCCTACGGATTGGCACGAAAATGGCGCGGAACAAGGGTCCAAAGATAGGTCTTGGCAAGGTCCTTTTGAGGATCTTCGGGTTCTTCTTCGTGAGCACCCTCTGCGGAGTTCTGATCACAGGATTCCTGGCACCCGTGGTTGCTTTCACCAGCACCACCGTGGGCGGTTCCCTGGGGTTCTATCAAAGTTTGCCGAGCGAGCTGAACGTTGATTCACCTTCGCTTTCCAGCACCGTGGTCTCCGCGGACGGGCAGCTCATTGCCACCTTCTATGCGGAGAACCGGGTAAAGGTCCCGCTGGAGGAGATGTCCCCGTTCATCCGCGAAGCGATCATCGCCATTGAGGACAACCGCTTCTACGAGCACGCGGGCGTGGACGCCCAAGGCATCATGCGGGCGCTGAGTTCCAACCTGACACAGGGCACCCGGCAAGGCGCCTCCACCTTGACGCAGCAGTACGTCACCAATGTGCTCAACGAGTCCCGCTTATCCGAGGGGCGACCTGAGGATGTAGTGCTCAGCGGGCAGAAGACCGTGGGTGACAAACTGCGCGAAGTAAAGCTCGCACTTGAGCTGGAGAAGCGGTTCAGCAAGGATCAGATTCTGGAGGGATACCTGAACATCGTGTTCTTCAACCGGAACGCCTACGGCATCGAGGCTGCATCCCGCTATTTCTTCAGCACCTCCGCGATGGACCTGACCCTGCCGCAAGCAGCCCTCCTGGCTGGTCTGGTCAATGGCCCCAGCATTTACGACCCCATTGTGGATCCTCAGGCTGCACTCAACCGGCGCAACCTGGTGCTGGACCGGATGCTGGCACAGGGCAAGATCACGGCTGTGGATCACGGCGTCGCTGTAGCCTCTCCCCTTGAGCTCGACGTCACCCCGTCCCTGCAAGGTTGCGCGGGTACCTCGTTTGCCACCTACTTCTGTGACTACGTCTCCCACCTCATCCTTAACGACGAGGCCTACGGTGACACCGTGGAGGAACGTGAACGCTTCCTCTACCGTGGCGGATTGACCATCACCACCACCTTGGACAGCCGGCTCCAGAACGCCGCGCAGGAGCAAGTTGACGCCTCCGCTGGCGACAACCCGGATAAATGGGGCGCCGCGATGAGCACCGTCCAGCCGGGCACAGGCAAGATCCTTGCGATGGCCCAAAACACGGTGTTCGTTCCCCAGGAAGGAAAATACGATACCCAACTGAACTTCAACGTCGATGCCAAAGACGAGAACGGCTACGACCTCAATGGCGCAGGCGGCTTCCAGCCCGGTTCCACCATGAAACCGTTCATCTACGCCGAATGGCTCAATGAAGGCAAGAATCCCACTGCAGTTGTTGACGCATCCCGCCGGGTCTATCCAGTCGGTTTCCCGTGGCGTTCGAGCTGCGGCAGGGTCCTTGGGGGTTACAGCACCGCGCAGAAAGCCCAGAACCTTGGCGCCGATGACGACCTGCAAAACAACGACGCCGGCTACTACCGGCCAATGCCCATCAACTACGGCCTTTACAACTCCATCAACACGGCCACTTTCGCCACCGCAGCCCAATTGGATTTCTGCGGGATCCAAAAAATGGTGGACACCGTGGGCCTGCACAGCGGCTTGGACAACGCACCGGTCAACATGCACCAGATCGGCAATCTCCTTGGCTCCATTGGAGTGGCCCCTGTGGTCCTGGCGAGCGCCTACGCCACCTTCGCCAACGACGGCACCTACTGCAAGCCCATCGCCATCACCGAGATCAGCGATGCCCAAGGACGCCAGTTCCAAGCCCAGACCCCTGAGTGCAGGGAGGCAGTGAAGCCAGCCGTGGCGCGGGGCGTCAATGCCGTCCTGCAGGATGTTCTCAAAATGGGCTCGGGCGTTTACATCGAACCCAAGGTTCAAAGTCAGGCTCCGGTGGCGGCAAAAACAGGCACGTCCAATAACAACGGCGCCACCTGGGTGGCCGGCTACACCACAACTCTTGCAACGGCGTCGTTCTTCGGGGACACGACGGCGGGCCAGCAGCGGGCCGGGCAAAACGTCACCATCAACGGCAAGTTCTACAAGTCCTTGGATGGCTACATGATCGCGGGCCCACAGTGGGCCAACTACATGATGACAGCCACGTCCCTATACCCGAGCGGGCCTTTCCCGGCACCGGCCCCTCCCCCAGCGCCCACCCCGTCGACACCGCAGCCCACGCGCCGCTGACCCCATGCGTTGCACCCACCTTGCCTCGCGTTGCGAGGCCCGCTGTCCACGCAATTCCAAGGCCAAACCCTGCAGAGCAGGCCTCACAACGAACTTCTACAGTGCGAGCTCCATCTCCGCCTGCGTGCCGTCGTCCTCATATGTAGTGACGCCGGCGAGGTCCCGTCCGGCGATGTAGCCAAAGGTCAGTGCGGGTCCCAGGTTGATGCCGCCGGCGGGGTAATGCCCGCCCATGACACTTGCTTGATCGTTGCCGGCTACGTAGAGGCCATCTATGGGGTGGCCTTGGTTGTTGAGCGCCCGCCCTCGGCCGTCAGTTTCCACGCCCGCGAATGTCCCGAAGCTCCCTGGCACAACCCGCACCGCATAGAACGGCCCCTTCTCGATAGGCCCCAATGACGGATTCGGCCGGTGCGTGGCGTCGCCGCCGTAGCGGTTGAACGCGGATTCGCCGCGCCCGAAGTCCGGGTCGACGCCGGAACGGGCATTCGCGTTGAAGCGTGCCACCGTCCGGCGCAACTCCGCGGGGTCAATACCGCATTTGGTCGCAAGTTCTTCCAGCGTTCGCCCCTTGATGAGGTACCCGGAGCGCAGGTACGGGAAGAGCGGCACGGGCAGCGGCTTGGCCATGCCCAGAGGGAACCTACGGACAAATCGGCTGTCCGCGATTTGCCACGACTCCACAGTTTCACCGTCGGGAGTCGCTGCGAGGAGGGCCTGGACGTAGTCGTAGTAGCCATTGGCCTCGTTCACAAACCGCTTCCCGTCCGCGCGGACGCCTATGCTGCCCGGCTTCGCACGGTCCATGATGTGGGGGAACACGCCCGTCCGGCCGTTGCGGTACGGCACCAAGGACACCGGGCACCAAGCGGCCGGCGACTGCACTGCGGTGGTGAAGCGTGCACCCACGGCCTGCGCCAGGTTGATGCCATCACCGGTGGTTTCCGCCGGGGACAGCGTCCAGTGCTCCCGGCCCGTGGGCGTCTTCGGAAACAGCTCCTTGCGCCGCTGCACATCGTTGGGGAAGCCGCCGGTTGCCAGCACGACGCCGCGTCTCGCGTTGATCTGCACCTCACCTTCGGTAGAACGCACGACGGCGCCGGTCACCTTCCCTTTTTCGTCCTTGAGCAACGCTGTGGCCGGGGTGGAGACGCGGATGTCCACGCCGAGATCGTCAGCGGATTTCATGAGCCTTCCGGTCAACGCTGTGCCGTTGACCAGTTGCATGTTCCTCCGGTGCGTCAGCAGGTCCAGGAGGTGAAATCCGAAGCGCCAGCCTGCGTGGAACAGGCCCTTGGGGTTGCCCCGGGATGCCGACAGGAACTTACCAAGGTCCGGACCGGCCATGATTCCCATGCCTAGGAACGAGGTTTCGTAGAGCTGATGACGCATCTTCGCCCTCAGTCCAGGCTTGAAGGTGCGGGCGTTCAGAGGCTTAGGCCCGACCGAACGATTGCCAGTTCCTGCACCTGGAAGGTCACCGTAGATGTCGTTGATTTTGCTGCCGGGAACGAACTGCAGGGACGTCTTGTTGTGGAAGAAGCCCACCATGTGCGGGGCAGCTTCAAGGAAGGCATCCACCCTGTCAGCCTGGTAGTCGTCCCCGAGAACTTCGCGAAGGTATGTGCGGAAGGTTTCCTTGTCCTCATTGACTCCTTCGGCTTTCGCCAACGGGTTGCCTGGTGCCCAAGCCCAGCCTCCGGACCAAGAGGTTGCACCGCCGCAGACCTCTGACTTTTCCACCACGATGACGTTCATCCCGTGGAAGGCTGCTGTGACAGCTGCGGACATGCCACCGGCGCCTGAGCCGATAACCAGGACGTCGCAGTCCACGGGGCTAGGTGTACTGTCCATCATTTGTTGCTCCCGGTAAGTGCTGAGATGTTGTGTGCTGGGCTGGTGACTGCTGTGGTGGTGAGGACGGAATCTGCCGCCGCTTTGAGATGTTTGGCCCATGCCAGTTCGCCCATCTCGGCCACCCTTTTGTCCGATGGCGTTTCGATGCTGACCGGGGTTCCTGCGGCGAAGGTCGCGAGTATGCTCGCTAGGTGGAATTCACCGTCGCCGGGTACGCCTCGCTCCGAGCGCGACTCGACAATCAGGGCTTCCCTGTTTTCCGGCGCAGCAGCAGGACCATCGCAGAGTTGGACCAAAGGAACCAGATCCGTGGCCGCTTCGAGCTCAGCCGTAGTTGCGCCGAAGCGGTTGACGTGGAGTGCGTCAACAACAATCTTGCAGCCCGCCCGCCGGGACAGCTTCACTGCCTGGGGAAGGGAACGAACGGTTTGGTAGGCGATGGGTTCCAGCGTCGGCATGATTCCGTAGGACTTACCGTCCTGGGTCATCTGCGCGAGGTGGTCACCGAAACGGTCAAGGTCCGGGTCTGCGCAGGCCACCGTCAGTGTTGATGCCCCGAGGGCTTGGCCGGCCTCCATCATTCGCAGCCAGGCTTCGCGTTGATCCTGCCCGCCCCGCAGGCCAGTTCCGTCCAAGAGGAGAAACTCAACATCCTCAACCGTGATCCCTGTATCCGCCATCCGTTGCAGCGTCTCCTTGAGCAGGTGGGAACCGGGCTGGAGATCGTATGGCCGCTCCGTGGCGGTGACAGGCCGGACGCGTGCTCCGATGAAGTCGAAGCCGGCCTGTGCCGCGATGCTCACCAAATCCGGTGGTGCGGTTCCGACCAGGGAGAGCTGGGCGATTCCCAGCCGACGCGTAGGTGTGGTCACTTTCGGGCTCCGTTCACGGTGAAGTCATGCTGGGTGTCGGCGAGGTCGAAGGGGGTGTCGGCGGAGGGGGTGGCCAGTGCCGCGGCAATGCGCTGGGCTGCGTCGTAACCGCTCTTGACCGCGTTGGACACAATGGCCGGTGCCTTGTCCACGACCGTCCCGGCGAGGGCAATGGGGAGCGAAGCGGCGTTGCTGAGCTCGGCTTCCCGTTGCTCCAATGTCAGCGGTTGCTCCAGCATGGGCGGCCCGTCCAGCGGCAGCACCGAACGCGAAACCAAAAGATCGCCAGGCGCGTCAATCCACTCGTCCTCCACGCCCGAGCGCCTGATCCGCACCCTATTGACGCCAGGCTTCCCAGCACTGTCAAACTCCTCGATAGTGCTGGACAGGAAGATCCGCACCTTCGGATTGGCTTCAAGCCGGGGTATTGCGAGGATCTTGGCTCGACGGCCGGATTCAGGAGCCAGGGCTTCCTGCGGCCCAATGATCAGCACGGCAGTACCAAGTGCTGCAAGGGTGTCTGCCACGCTCATGGCAACAGAATCCGCACCCCAAATTGTCACCGCTTCCGGCGCACTGCCCACAGAATCGTCCGCACTGACCAACAACCCGGACGAGCTCCCCACGGGACCGGACCCATTTTCTGAGGGCCTGGACACGCTGCCGTCAAGGACCTCAGGATGCGCGGCTAGCCAATCCCGGATGTCAGAAACACGGGGCGAGTCGCCGCCGATGAACCCGGGAGCAGGGCGCACCCCGCCCGTGGCCACCACCACTGCGTCTGCGCCGAAGTCGCGGGCCAGCGAGCCGACGTCGAACGTGTCCACGTGGACTCCCTGGCAAACCTCAACGCCCAGCCGCTCGTTTTCCGCGCTGGACCAATCTGCAAAGCGGTGGAAATCCGGCGTCGATTTCATCCGCTCAGCGAGCGCGAATTGCCCACCCGGCCGCACGCCGTCGTCCATCAATGTCACGCTGGCACCGGCTTCGGCGAGTTCGCGGGCAGCGGTGAGGCCCGCAGGCCCGGCGCCGACCACCAGCACCCGGGAGCCCGGGCGAACAACGGGCGTGGGAACGGGAACACGTGAGCGGCCAACTGCCGGATTGACCGTACAGGTGACCTGACCGAGGCCAAGGTTATCTATGCACACATTGCACGCGATGCATGGCCGGTAGCGTTCGCCCCGCAGCACCCCGCCCACGAAGGCAGGATCGGCATGGATGGCGCGGGCAAGGCTCACGAAGTCGCAAGTTCCCTGGGATAGGACTTCCTCGATGATTTCCGGGCTGTTGAGTCGCCCGGCCATACCCAGTGGAAGTCCGAACTGACGGTAGGCCTTGGCGTACTCGGCCAGGATCCCGGGCTTCCACTCCCCCGACTGGACGATCCACTCACCGGCGTCGTAGCTACCCGCAGAGATGTCCAGGAAATCGAGCTTGTCCAAGTGGGCATTGGCGATGATGGCCACTTGCTGCTCGGCGCTGATACCGTCGGCCGGACCTTCCACTACCGAGACACGCATTCCCACAATCGTGTCCGGCACGGCCTGCCGCACGGCGTCGATCACCAGGTTCATGAAGAACTCCGGTGCTGCGAACTCGTCAGTTCGGTGGTTGGAAATGGGCGACATGAACTGATGGATCAGGTAGCCGTGGGCGCCGTGCAGGTTGATCACGTCGAACCCGGCGGCCACCGCGCGGCGGGCCGCAGCCCCATAAGCTTCCACAAGTTCGTAGCACTCAGCGGCGGTGAGCTCCCGCGGAATCTCACCACCCGCCGTCGGGCAGGGAACCGGCGACGGCGCGAGGTTCTTGAAGCCCGAGACTGCCGCTTGGGCGGTGCGGCCACCGTGATTAAGTTCGACGGCGGCCAACGCACCTTCGGCGTGCAGGGCGTCGGTGAGGCGGCGAAGCCCCGGAATCATGTCATCGGTGTGCAGGCCGAGTTGGTGGGTGCGGCCCTTACCGTCAGCGCGGACGTAGGTGGCCTCCGTGGTGACCATGCCGAGGCCGGCCTTGGCACGGGTCACGAGGTAGTCGATGTATTGCTCGGTGATGAAGCCATCCGTGGTGCCGTAGTTGCGTTCCATGGGTGCGGAGGCCAGGCGGTTGCGAAGGGTCTTAGGAGTGCGGCCGTTGCGACCCAGGGTCAGGGGTGATGCTGCTGCGGGCGTGGTGGGAAGCATGGTCAGCGAGCCACCTTTTCACGGCCCCGCAGCTCGGGAATGGCTGCGTGGGAGGGGTGGGCGGGTGCGAAGCGGACGGGTTGGCCGGTGCGTGAAGATTCGTAAACGGCGAGGAGTATCCGCAAGGATTTCAGGGCGTCTTTGCCGGTAATTGCCGGTTCCGTCCCGTTTTCCAGTGCCTGAACAAAGTCCTGGACCTGCAGTTTGTGGAACGGGATCAGCTGGCCGTTGATGACGGACAGATCGACGTTCGGCTCCACGCCTTCCGGGTGGACAGGCTCGACGACGATTCGCTCGCCTACCGCCCACAGGTCCAGCCGGCCGTCGCTGCCTTCCGGAAACTCGGTGAGGGAAGCCGAAGCCCCTGTTTCGCCGGTGATGCGGAGCTGGATTCCGAGGTTGGGAGACACCGCTGTGGAGGCTTCCAGCGTGGCCATGGCTCCGGAGGTGAAAGTGATTACCGCCGTTGCGGAATCCTCTACCTCTATATAGTCGGCGTGACGGTAGGTGTTGACCTTGCCGTAAACCTCGGCCACGTCTCCCAGATACCACTGGAGGAGGTCGATCTGGTGGACCGCCTGCGACATGAGGACTCCACCGCCGTCGCTCTCCCACGTGCCGCGCCACGCGTCGCGGTTGTAGTAGTCAGGGGCACGGTGCAGCATGACCGAACACTGGGCCAGGGTTGCCTTGCCCAACGTGCCGTCGTCGATCGCGGCGCGGATCTTCTGAGAGGCCGGCCAGAAGCGGCGCTGGAACAAAACCCCTAGTTGGACCCCGGCGTTCTCGCAGGCCTCCACCATGCGCTCAGCGGACTCCAGCCTGGTGGCAATCGGCTTTTCGCAGAGTACATTCACCCCCGCCGCCGCAGCTTTCAGCACCACTTCCTCATGCGTGGGATGTGGGGTGCAGACAGAAACAATGTTCAGTCCCAAGGTGAGGAGTTCCTCCACACTTGCTACAGCGTTCGGTATGTCCCAGGCTTCCGCTGTGGCCTTTGCCCGGTCCGCATCCACATCGCAGACGCCCACGATCTCCACGTTGTCCAGGGCACGGAAAGCCTCGAGGTGGTTTCGGGAAATGGCGCCGCAACCCGCGATTCCAACGCGGAAGGTACGGGGTGCGGTTGCTGACGAAGTCATGGGTATCCAACTTTCAGGGCATGAGTCGTAGGGGTTTGTGCTGATGTGGCGAGCGCCGGAGTCAGGGGCGCGGCGGGTTGCCCGGAGGCGAACGGGTGCCGGGCGGCTGGGTGCCGCCGCCCGGCGTCGTGCTTTATCTGCTTACCTGCGCGCCGCGGGGTTTGCCGAGGTCCTCGAGCGGGACGTTGTAAGTCTCGCGGGCCGTCATGATGGCGATGGCCGAGGCTGCCAGGCAAAGAATAGTGAAGCCCGCTACAGGCCACCAACCGTTGGGGCCGGGTTGCGCAAGGAGCGTTGCGATGGCGGGTGCGAACCCGGCGAGGATGAGGCCAATCTGGCTGCCGATCGCCATGCCGGAGTAGCGAACAGCTGCCGGGAACATCTCCGGGAAGAAGACCGTCCACACACCGTTCCAGCAGGAGTAGAAGACGGTCATGTTCAGGAGGCCGAACAGGAAGATCAGGGGGATGTTCTGCCCGCTGATGGCCCAGAAGTAGCCAATGGTGGTCAGTGCGCAGCCGAGTGCTCCCACCAGCAGGACCTTCTTCCTGCCGATGCGGTCCGAGATCATGGCGGAGATGGGAATGGTCACCATGGAGAGCCCGATAGTTACAGCGTTCACGGTGAGCATGAGGGTGCGGTCGATGCCCACGGCCGGTCCGGTGGCGTAGGCCAGGGCGTACACGGTGAAGGTGGTCTGCATAACGGAGAACAGCATCACCACACCCACGCGCAGGACGTCGCGCCACTGCGTTTTGAAAACCGCGACGGCGGGGATCGCCTTGGGTTTGTTGTGCTCCACGATCTCTTCGAACACAGGCGGCTCATCCAGGCGGGTCCGGATCCAGTAAGCCACAGCTAGAACCACTACCGAAAGCCAGAACGGCACACGCCAACCCCAGCTGAGGAGCTGATCCTCAGGCAGTGCTGCCAACGGGATGAAGACGATGGTGGACAGCACCATTCCCGAGGCGTAGCCGGTCATCACGAAGCTGGTGAAGAACGCGCGGCGGCCTTCCGGCGAGTGCTCCATGGTGAGTGTTGACGCACCTGCGGCTTCGGCGCCGGCGGAGAATCCTTGGGCCAAACGGCCTACCAGCAACAGCGCCGTTGCCCAGTACCCGATCTGCCCGTACGTGGGCAGGAATCCTATGCCAATGGAGGCCACGCCCATGATCACCAGCGTGATCATCAGCGCTTGTTTGCGGCCGATCTTGTCGCCGTAGTGGCTCATCACCAAGCCACCCAGCGGCCTGGCCAGATACCCGACGCCGAACGTAGCCATCGCTCCAAGGAGTGCCACTACGGGGTCGCCGCCCGGGAAGAAGATCTTGGGGAAGATCAGGGCGGCGGCGGTGCCGTAGATGAAGAAGTCGTAGTACTCCAGTGTGGATCCCAGGAAGGAGGCGAGGGCCGCCTTCTTGGGCATTTTGACGTGCTCAACCGGCGCTGCCGGGTTGACGTCCGAGGGCGAGTGCTGCTGCACGTTTCCCATACTGTCTCCTCATTGAGTGCGCGGGAAGTGGCACCGCCATGGTGCCTTGCCCGGCAAAGAATTAGATGAGTCACGAATCGCCGGCTGCCGATTTGTTGGGCAGTCCATCCTGTGGCCGTTGATAACGAATTCAGGATGTGTGGTCCAGGTCACTGGCGATAGTTCCTCTGGGATCGACTGTAGGACCCAGGTCACAGGCCGAGGGGAAACTTCCCGTTGAACGGGACAGGCATGCCTGGCTTAGTCAGTGGTAGACAACCAGGGGCGGGATCCGTAGGGGCGACGCTCAGCACCCATGGTCCGCGACAGGCCGCGGCCAGCGGCCACCAGCACGGGAAGAATCAGCCCGGCGTCCTCGTCAACGGAAGGCACGACGACGGAAATCGCACCTATGACCGCATGGCCCTGGCCGAATACGGGAACGGAGTAGGCGGTGTTCTCTTCCACAAGGACGCCGACCAACCGGGCGTAGCCGCGCTCCCGGATCAGCGCGAGGTTGGCCCTGACCCTTGCAGGATCTGTTTCCGTAGCCGGAGTGGTCTTCTCCAACGCCCCGGCCAGGAATCGGTCCTGCACCCAACCCGGCATGTGCGCCATCATGGCCATCCCGGAGGATGTGGTGTGGATGTCCAGCCGGCCAGCCACCTCGGCCAGGTTCATGACCGTTCCATGCCGGTCCAGACGCTCCAGGTAGAGCACGCTGTTGTTCTCCACGTCAGGTATGGACAACGAGACATGCTCCCGGACGGCCGCATGAACGCCTTCCAAAAACGGCAAACCTCGACGGCGGAACTCCTCCAAGGGGTTGCTGCGGGAGGCCAGCTCCCACATCTTCATGCCCACGCCGAACTCCCCTGAAGCATTACGTTCCAGGAGTCCACTGGACGCCAAGTCCATGGCAAGCCGATGCACGGTACTGCTGGACATCCCGGTAATCCGGACCAGCTCCTTGAGTGGAAGCCACGGTTGGCCCTTGGAGAACGCATCCATGATTTTCACAACACGCTCAATGATGGACTCCCCCGACGCTGAGTTAGCCATGATGCCTCCCGTTAGCTTCCCGGCAATCCCGGCCACCCCGGCCACCCCGACGTGAACCCAATATAGCCTTGCACTTGACCTTGAAAATGTGGGAGGCAACGTGGAACTGCGGCAAATTGAGGCCTTCCTGGCGGTGGCCGAAGAACTTCACTTCGGCCGCGCGGCGGAGCGGCTCCGGATGGCGCAGTCACCACTGAGCCAAACCATCAAAAAGCTCGAAAAGGACTTGGGGTCAGCGCTGTTCGAACGCAACACCAGGTCTGTCACGCTAACGGCAGCGGGGCATTCACTACTGCCGCACGCCCGGAAAATCCTCGACGAAGTGGACTTGGCCCGCCGGGCAGTGAACGCCGGAACCGGGACCGTTTACGGCAAGCTTGCCATTGGCTTTTCCGGGGCGTTGAACCACACCACGCTTCCCCCTCTGGCGCGCGCTCTTCGCCAGCATTACCCGCAACTGGAGGTGACACTGCATGGCGGGCTGCTCACCCAGGAAGCACTCCATCAGTTGGGCAACAACGTGTTGGATCTGGCCTTCATCGGCCTCCCCATCGACTCGCCGTCGTTAGCCACCCGCCGGATTGCCACGGAGCGTCTGGGGGTCACAGTTCCCGCGGACCATCCGTTGGCCGGGCAGACGTCGGTAGAGATGGCCGAACTCGCAGGTGACCCGTTCATCACCATGCCTGCCGCTCAAGGGTCCACACTCCGGGATGTCACTTTCGCAGCCTGCGCCGCTGCTGGATTCCGGCCCCGTATCAGCCAGGAAGTGGCCGATCCGTACACAGCCCTTTCCTTGGTGGCAGGCGGCGTGGGAATCAGCCTGATGCCCGAATCCATCCAAGGAATCATGCCGGCGGGCACCGTCTTCCTCTCCTTGGCAGGGGAGGATGTCCTGCTGTTTTCAGGTCTCGCGTGGAACCCGGCAGCAACGTCGCCGGCCATCCGTGCAGCCCTGCGGTTGGCCGAAGAAGTGCTCCCCACCCCGGCACCCTGATCACTATGTGTTTCTTGCACATAGTGAGAGAGCAACTAAGTATTGGACAAGAGCTAATAGTTTGCCCAGCATTGAGGAAAGCCCCCACTCACTCAATGAAGAGGACACCCTCATGGCCACTTTCGCCGTTACCTACGCTTACTCCCCCACAACATCCGCCAGCCGGGATACGGTCCGTCCGTCTCATGTCGAGTTCCTCAAAGCCCAGTTCGACGGCGGTCGCCTCCTGAAGAGCGGACCCTTCGGTCCCGAGGAAACTCCCGGCGCATTGCTGATCATTTCCGGCGATTCCAAGGCCGACGTCGAAGCCCTCATGGACCAGGATCCATTCCAGCAGGCCGGACTCATCCAGGAACGGACCGTGCGCCAGTGGAACATCTTCTTTGGCTCTGACACCGATGTTTCCGCAGCGCCGGCCGTTCAGAACTGAGGTCCGGGAATGCTCTCCGCTGTCACCGTCTCCCAGGAAACCATTGAATTCCGGGACTCCCCAAAGCCCACCCTTCAACCAGGCCACGCCCTGGTCCGAGTCCACAACGTCACCCTCTGCGGCACCGACCTCCACATCTGGGAAGACGACTACCCCACAGATTTGCCGCTCATCCAAGGTCACGAATTCTCCGGGATCGTGGAGGCCCTGACGCCCGGCGAGGTCTCAAACGCCGACGCTGCCATCAGCATCGGCGATCGCGTGGCCGTCAACCCCATCATCTACTGCGGCAAGTGCCGCCCATGCCTGACGGGCCGCTACAACGTCTGCCACAACGTAGGCTGCCTGGGATGCTACTCAGACGGAGCGCTCACTGAACTGATCAGCGTCCCACTGGACAAGCTCTGCCCGGTGCCGGACGGGCTCCCTTTGGATGTCGCTGCCATGGGAGAACCAGCATCCATCGCCATGCAGGCAGTCAACCGGGGCCGGCCTCTGACCGGGGAAACCGCGCTGGTGCTGGGCAGTGGTCCCATCGGCTTATTGGCCACCCTGTATCTGACAGAGTTGGGAGTCACCGTGGTCTGCGCTGATACCGAGCAGCACCGTCTGGATCTCGCCGTCGAGTTCGGCGCCACGGACACTTTGTTGGTGTCCCCGGGGAGCGATTTCCCGGACGCACATCAGGGACCTCGGTTGGATGCACTCACCGATGGCTACGGGCCCCAGCTGGTCATCGAGGCCACAGGCGTCCCTTCGTCTTTGGAGAACGCCATCAGGCTTGTGGCAAGTGCCGGGAGAATCGTCCAAGTAGGCATTTCGCCCAGACAGGCCAACGTGTCCATGAAGGACATCCCTTACAAGGAACTGGACATCATGGGAAGCCGCATGAGTCTCAACCTCATCCCTGACGGTCTGGCCCTCCTGGCCAGACACCCAAAGCAGGCCAGGGCCCTCATGACCCACCGCTTCGCCTTCGCGGACTTGGAACAGGCATACCGCCTGATGCAGGGACGCACGGAAAAGATCGGCAAGATCCTCATCGAGATGCCAGCAGGAACCACCGCATGAGCACCCCCATCCTCACCGCACCCGAGCAACTCAACGCAAGCTACGACGTCGTCATCATGGGCAGTGGCGCCGCCGGGCTGGTGGCTGCCGTCCGCTCGGCCGACGCCGGTCTCAGCGTCCTGGTTGTGGAAAAGGCCGACCTGCTGGGAGGCACCACGGCGGCTGGGGGTGGCGTGATGTGGGCGCCGAACAACCACCTCGCCAAGGCTGCGGGATACCAGGACAGCCATGCCGACGGCGTCGCTTACCTTACCGAGGCAGCCGGCCATGTGATGACGGCCGAGGAGATCGAATGGTACGTGTCCACTGCGCCGCGGGCCGTGGAATTCCTCAACCGGAACACGAAGGTTTCCATGGTTCCGATCGCCCGCCCGGACTACCACATGGAGTGGAAAGGATCCGCGGACGGCGGCCGGGGCCTGGATAACAACGCGTTCGATCCCCAGGATTACCCGGGCCTTTCGGAACTGATCCGGCCCTCGTCCTACTTCCCGCTGCTCACTATGACCGAGCGCGACGAACTCAATGGCCGCGCCGCCGATCCTGCACTCCTGTCGCGCCGGGCCTCCGCAGGGATCCGGACCATGGGCGGTGCACTGGTGGGCAGCCTTGTTGCGAGCGCTTTGGATCGTGGAGTTCACATCGTTGCCTCCAGTCCCGTGGAGGACTTGTCGCCGTCCGGCACCGGATGGAACGTGCGTCTCGGCGGCGGCGCCGGAGCGCACGTGGCCGCGACCGCCGTCGTACTCGCCTCCGGAGGGTTCGAATGGAACCCACGGCTCCGCAGCGCCTTCCTGCCGTATCCGGTGACGCCCATCAGCGCACCGTCCAACGAGGGCGACGGGTTGGAACTGGGATTTAATGCCGGAGCGGCTGTGGAGGACATGTCCGCTGTGTGGGGCGTTCCTGTCATATCTACGGCGGCGCATCAGTACGCTGGGCAGCGTTCCGGCCGAATGGGGAACGTCGAGATGACACTCCCGGGGTCCATCACCGTGAACAGCGACGGCAAGCGTTTCGTTAACGAAGCCCTCAACTATCACGATGCCAGCCGGGTTTTCGCGTCCATCAACCCGCATACGGGCAGGCAACAGAACAACCCCGCCTGGCTGGTGTTCGACTCCACCTACTTAGCCAAGTACCCCGTGGCGGGTTCCACTCCGGGCTTGGCAGCCGAGTGGATGGTGTCCGCACCGAGCCTTGAGTTGTTGGCACTGGATCTGGGCATCAACCCGGCCGGGCTGGACGCTACGGTTGCCCGGTTCAATGCAGACGCTGCCTTGGGCGTGGACACGGAGTTCGGACGCGGCGCCACCCCACAGGACCGTTTCCTGGGCGACGCCGGCAACACTCCCAACCCCTGCCTTGCGCCTCTACTTGCGGCACCGTTCTACGCCGTTCCTATCCACGCCGGGGTACTGGGCACTTCCGGCGGGCTTGCCACGGACGCCAACGGGAGGGTGCTTGACCATCGGCAATCGCCCATTCCGGGGCTCTACGCGGCAGGCAACGTATCAGCCGGTGTGTTCCGAAACAATTACCCCGGCGGGGGCGCCACACTGGGCTCGGCGATCACGCGTGCCTTCGCTGTTGGAGAGGACCTGGCTGCCCGGCTCACGTAGCCGCACCTTAGGGGACACCTACGTTTTGGGGGACGAACGCTCGACGGCGACTACCGCCGTCGAGCGTTGGGCGTTGCGAGGCCCACTCTGCGCCCTATTTCGTGCGCAAGGGGCGCAAAGCAGGCCCCACAACAAACACCCCCCACGTTGCCAGGCCCACTCTGCGCCCTATTTCGTGCGCAAGGGGCGCAAAGCAGGCCCCACAACAAACACCCCCACGTTGCCGGGCCCGCTCTCCACCCAATTCCAGCGCCAAACCCTGCAAAGCAGGCCCCACAACAAACACCCCCCACCTTGCGGGGCCTACTCTGCGCGGCATTCCGTGCGCGAGGGGCGCAAAGCGGGCCCCACAACGCACGGCTAGCGGGCGTAGCGCTCCGTGAAGTTCCTGAGCACCCGCATGGGCTCCGTCACGGATGATTCAAGGGCGGCGGCGATGAGTTGGTCGGCCTCGTGGGGCGGGAAGTAGCCGGAGTTCTTGTAGATGTTGATACGGGTGATCAGGCCATCGGCGTCCAGCTCGGGGTGGAACTGCGTGGCGTAGAGGTTGTTCTTGATCCGGAACATGTGCACCGGGCAGGCAGCTGAACTGGCCAACAACACTGCATGTTCGGGAAGTTTGCTGCACGCTTCCTTGTGGCCAACGAACGCCTCAAAGGAGCGGGGGACTCCGCGAAGTAAGGGATCGCGTTCTCCCTCAGCCGTTAGAGTGATCTCCGTGGCTCCAACGGGCTCCCCGAACCGACGATCAATCACAGCGCCCTGGTGCACGCCCAAGGTACCAACGCCGTAGCACGCACCCAGGAACGGGAAGTCATCGGCCACGATTCGGTCCAGTAACGATGAGAGTTCGGCCTCAACCCGGATCTGGTCTGCGCTCTTCTCCTCCACAGGATCGCTGGAGGTGTACGGGCTGCCGCCGACGATCACACCGGAATAGTCGGACAGTTCAAGGGCCGGCAAAGGCCCGGATTCCAGCCGAATGCGGACCAGTTCTTCCGGTTTCAGGCCACAGTACCGGAGGTAGGCCTGGTACTCGTCATCGGCTGCGGCGTCTTCGGCTCGGGTGGCCAGCAAGAGAAAGGGCTTCACAGGCCCAGTCTGCGCGAGGAATGACTGACGGACAAAGTGTGTTGCTAACCGGAGGGGGTTTCTGACAGAGACTCCCTCGCATCGCCGTGGCTGCATAACGTTGTAGGGACCCCTATGAACTAACCCTTTATTCATTCCAGAGGAGCAATCTTTGAAGCAGGACCCCGTGGTCGTCGGAACGCCATCAGCCGAGGCGTCGCGTGCTGCAACGCAGCAACCGAAGAAGATCCCGTGGGGCGGGCTGTTGGTCTTGGCGGCTGCAGGTTTCACCGCCGTGACCACCGAGCTCCTGCCCTCCGGCCTGCTCCCTCAAATCAGCCGTGATCTGGGAGTGGACGAATCGGCCGTGGGTTCCCTGACTGCTGTCTACGCTGCGATTATCGTTTTCACTGCCCTGCCGCTTTCCCGGTTCCTCGCTGGACGGGTCCCCCGCAAGACGCTACTGATCGCCACCGTGCTGACGTTTGCCCTCAGTAACGTTCTCCTGGCCTTGAGCCCGACACTGGGTTGGGCAATCGGGGCGCGGCTCCTTGGCGGCATCGCGCATGGCATGTTGTGGTCCAGCATGGCCCCGTATGTGGCCCGCATCGTTCCCGCCCATTCAGTAGGCAAGGCCATGGCTGTGGTGTTCAGCGGCAACAGCATCGCGCTGGCCGTGGGTGCTCCCATCGGAACGCTCATGGGTTCACTTATGACGTGGCGTGCCTCGTTCCTGGTGTTGGCCGGGGTGGGCGTCCTGCTGGCCGTATTGGCTTTCTGGCTCCTCCCCGGCGCCCACGACCAAGCCAGCCAGAAAACCCCTTCCCTCCGGGCGGCCATGAAACTGCCTGGCGTGGTCGCAATCGCCATCGCATGGCCACTCTTGTTGCTGGCCCATTTCACGCTGTTCACCTACGTTGCGCCCTTCCTCCTCGCGTCAGGACTGCCGGAGTCCGCCACCAGCCTCTCCCTCTCGGTGGTGGGCGTGGCAAGCCTCGTGGGTATCTGGATTGCCGGCATGACAGCTGACTCCCGCCCGCGCACTTCGGTGATTGCCGCCGTCGGACTCTTGACGTTGGCGTTCGCCCTGCTGCCGGCGCTGGGCGGCACCTGGGTGGGCGCGTTCGGACTGATGACGCTGTGGGGCATCGCCTTTGGCGCGGTGGGTATTTACAATCAGGCCGCGATTCTCCGTGCCGGTGGTGAGCACAAGGATGCTGCCAACGGCCTCACCGTGGTGACCATTCAGCTGGGTATCGCCGTTGGGGCTGTCTATGGCGCCTTCGCCCTCACCTCGGTGGGGGCACAGTTGGTGCCTCTGGCCGCGGCCCTGCCCACGGCTATCGCCTTGGTGATCATCATCGCCAGCCGTCGCGGAGGCTACCCCGCCGGACCCCGGGAGAAGCGCCGTTAACATTTCCGAAACATGCCAGTGACGTGATCTTCACGAACGGGGTATTTCTGTAACTTAGCTGCAACTTAGCTCTTCTGAGTCGGAAACATAGCTCACCGAATATTGATCGGGGGGTTGGACTCAACGAGAAGGGAACGCAGGTGGAGATCTCTGCGCAACACGTCTGGATGATGTTGTCGGCGGCAATGGTGCTGTTCATGACCCCCGGCCTCGGCCTTTTTTACGGTGGCATGACCCGCGCCAAGGCAGCGCTCAACATGATCATGATGAGCTTCATCTCTGCGGGCATCGTCGGCGTGGTGTGGGTTCTGTGGGGATACTCGATGACCACTGGCGACGGCTTCCTCGGCCTGTTCGGCAACCCCTTCGCACACTTCGGCCTGCAGGATCTGATCGGCTCGCCCGATCTCATCAAGGCAGGCTTCGCTGCCACGTTCGCCATCATCACAGTGGCCCTGATCAGCGGAGCAATTGCCGACCGCGCCAAGTTCGGAGCCTGGGCACTGTTCGTACCGATCTGGATCACCGTGGTCTACTGCCCGCTGGCCTACATGATCTGGGGCGGCGGCCTCATGAGCGCCGGCGGTGCCGTCACCCAAATCTTCGGTCAGGTCATCGACTTCGCCGGCGGTGCAGTGGTTGAGGTCAGCTCCGGAACCGCCGCTTTCGTCCTCGCATTGATCGTGGGAAAGCGTCACGGATTCGCCAAAGACCCCAACCACCGCCCGCACAACGTGCCGTTCATCATGATCGGCGCGGCCATTCTCTGGTTCGGCTGGTTCGGATTCAACGGCGGCGCAGCAACCACCGCCGAGCAAGCCGGCCTCATCTGGATCAACACCCTGGTCACACCGGCAGCAGCAATGCTCAGCTGGCTCATTGTAGAAAAAGTCCGTCACGGTCACCCGACATCGCTGGGTGCGGCGTCCGGGGTCGTGGCCGGCCTGGTGGCCATCACGCCTTCCTGCGCCAACATCAGTCCGCTTGCCGCACTGGGACTTGGCCTGGTTGCCGGCGCCGCCTGCGCCGTGTTCGTGGACCTGAAGTACAAGTTCGGGTTCGACGACTCCCTGGACGTGGTGGGCGTGCACTTCGGTGCGGGCGTCATCGGCACGCTCTCCCTGGGCTTCATCGCGTTCCCCACCGAGGGCACGGCCGGCGGCCTCTTCTACGGCGGCGGCCCGCAGCAGCTGATTGCCCAAACAGTTGCCGTACTGATCACCATCGTCCTGTCCGGTTTGGGCACACTGGTGATCGGCCGGATCATCCACAAGACCATCGGATTCCGGGTTCCCCTGGAGCACGAAGTCACCGGCGTGGACCTCACCCAGCACGCAGAGTCCGCGTACGAGTTTGGCCTCACCGCCCACGGCCACTTCCGCCAGCAGCAAGCTCACCTCTCAGCCCTGATCGCCCGGAAACCGGCTCCAGCTGCCCCGGAGGCCAAGGAAGACAGCTTCGCCTAAAGTCCTCTCACACAGAACAGCAGCCGACGGCGGAACTCAGGTTTGTTTCGCCGTCGGCTGCCGTTGTGTGCCCCTCACCCGGGGCCGTTCCAGAGTCGCTGCCACCACGTTCGTTTGCCGGGCGGGTCAGGCTCCGGCTCGGGTGGGGCTGCTGCGGCCCTGCGCTCCCGCCACCTTACAATTTCAGCCTCCACGTCGCGGAGCTTAGTGATCACTGGCGGGCCGCCTTGTAATTGCCGCCGCGCCTCCACCACGCGTTTGTTGAAGTCCTCCAGCAGATCCCGGACTTGTTTCTCGGTGTATTGCAGGTCCACCTTGGCGTCGAGTTCCGAGTCCTCAATCCGCAGTAAGATGGCGGGCGGCCCGATGCCGCTGAGCCGTTCACGCTGGATGAGCCCCTTGACCCACCAGTCGGGGTCGTAGTGCTCCCCCAAACCGGGGATTGGTTTGCCGGCGTACTTCAGGTTGTCGAACTTGCCCTGGTTCATGGCATCGCGGATGAGGTATTCAACCCGTGCAGCGTCATCCACCTTGCGGCGTTTCTCGCGTTCTTCGGCATCCGCGGCCTCAAGCTCTGCGTCTTCTTCGGCATTCCCGCCCCAAGACCGTACTGCCCGCAGTTCCGCGCCCCGCTCGAGCTTCCGTCTGAAGGCGTTGTTCTCGGCATTCACGTTCCCCGCCACCTCCTCACACGGCAGCCCTCGCCTGCCGGAAATCGTGGTCTCTGAGTCCAGTATTGCGCACGCTGTGGGTGGCCCGGGCCTCCACCACCCACATTAAAACTGAAACAGCCCCGACACGCCGCCGAAGCGGAGTGTCGGGGCTGTTGTCCTCCCAAAGTGGGTGGATGGGGCCAGTCTGGGGCACGTGGAGCTACGCGCGAACCGCCATGCTCGGGTCCAGTTGCTCGATGCCCTCCGGCGTCACCAGGACAACCCGGGCCGTGCAAATGTCGTAGAACAAGCCAGTGGCCTCAAGTTGACCGGATGCCAGGGCAGGCCCGGTGACCGGGTGTTCTTCCAGCTTCCGGAGTTGGAGGGCCACGTTCACCATGCTCAATTGGTCCAGCCGGCTGTAACCCTCAGCCGCTGCAGCAATCGCTACAGGGTGGCCGGTCATCAGGGCAGAGTAGCTCGGCCGGGCGTGCTCCAGCCACGTATCGAAGCCGGCACCCATGCCCGGCGAAGCCCCCTCAGCATCGGCAATGACAGCTTTCATCGCACCGCAGTTGGAGTGCCCACAGACCACGATCGAGTCCACGGACAAGCCTTTGACGGCGAAGGACAGGGCAGAGTCGATCGAAGCATCGCTGCCGTCATTGCACACCACGTTGCCAATGTTCCGGAGAGTGAGGAGGTCGCCGGGCCCGCTGCTGGTGATCAGGTTGGGATTGACCCTGGAGTCCACACAGGCAACAAAGAGCGTGTCCGGATTCTGCCCTTCGGTGAGGTCCTGAACCAGGGGACGGACCTTGTCTGCGTGCCGCCGGTGATACTTATCGATGCCCAGGAGGATTGACCGCAGCGGCAGCCGCCCGCCGTCGTCGTCGTGAGCTGGGGTGACACCGGCAGGCAACCAGGACGTACGGGGCGGCAGCGGGAATTCGCGCGGGTCTTGGCGCTGCGGGGTGTTGTCCGCGGCGTCGCTGAATGCAGTGGTTCCGTGCTCTTCGAGGATCACGGAGGCGCCGGTGTTGCGCTGCTGCTTCTGCCAAGCGACCAGTGCTTCGCGGAAGGCGTGGTCAAGGTAGTCGGCGTTGAGTTCCACCACCACATCCTGGCCTTCTGGCACGGAATGGAGGACGCGGTTGAGCCGGGGCAGCGCGAAGAAGCTGCAGGAGCCGGCGATGGTCACGCGCCACGGCAGTGCTTCTGCAGAGGGAGCGTGCGCATGGATCTGTGCCCGGAGCACGCGCCACAGGACGCAGAGGGCGGCCAGTGCGAGGCCGATGATGACGCCTTCAAGGAGGTTGAGGGCCACCACGCAGACCAGGGTGACGCTGTAGACGAGGAGGTCTCCCGTGCGGAGGCTGGTGCGGATGTCCGCGACTTTGATGAGCTTGGCGCCGATCACCAGCAGGAGCCCGGCGAGCACGGACAACGGAATCAGTTGGATGAGTCCGGCGAAGAGGGCCGAAAACACCAGAACCCACACGCCGTGCAGGATTGCGGAGGTACGGCTCTTCGCTCCGGCTTCTACGTTGGTGGCACTACGGACAATCACACCGGTGACGGGCAGCCCGCCGAGCATGCCGGAAACGACGTTCGCGGAGCCTTGGCCCACGAGTTCCCGGTTGAGGTTGGTGCGCGAGCCGCCCATTTTGTCTACGGCGACGGCTGACAGGAGCGACTCGATGCTAGCGATCAGAGCCACCGTGATGACGGCCATGGCCGCGGCGCGCCAGTTTCCGTCGGGCAGGCTTGGGAGGGCGATGGCGTCGAAGATGGATCCGCTGAAGCTAATGCGCTCCACGCTTGGCGCAACTGCGACGGACAGCGCCGTCACGGCGACGACGGCGGCAAGCGGCCCGGGGATCTTCCGGACTGCGGCGGGGAGGAACTTCCACGTCAGTAGAATCGCGACGACGGCCACGCCCAGCAACGCCGAGTGCAGCTCGACGTTGGTGATGGCTGGGGGGAGCGCTGTGAGGTTTTCGAGGGCAGATCCAGCGGCCTGACCGCCAAGAAGTACGTGGAGTTGCTGCAGGATGATGGTGATGCCGATGCCCGCGAGCATCGCCTTGACTACCACCGGCGAGACTGCCAGCGCAGCACGCCCGATGCGGCTGACACCCATGAGGAGCTGCACGACGCCGGCAGCAGCGGTGATTGCGCATGTCACCTGCCAGCCGAACTCGTCTACCAGGCCGGCAACGACGACGGTCAGACCGGCGGCTGGGCCGCTCACCTGCAGTGGGGAGCCGCCCAGGCTGCCTGCAACAATGCCGCCGACGGCTGCGGCAATGAGGCCCGCCATGATCGGAGCACCTGAGGCGGCGGCGATGCCGAGGGAAAGCGGGAGCGCTACGAGGAAGACGACGAGCGATGCGGGTAGGTCTGCTCCCAGGTTGCTCAGGAGGCTGGTCTTACGGGCCTTGGGGCCTGGCGGGCTGTGTGAGTCGGCGGGAACGGTGGCGGATTCGTTGGACTGCGGCATGGGAACTCCTAGCTCTGGACTGCTGACCTTTCCAAGCTACGGAACTTGTCACCGTTAATGACAACAAGATGTGACAAGCGTGACAAAAGCTGTGAAGATGCGCTTCATGTTGGGACCAATGGGAACTTTGGCGGGGGTTGAGCGCGTTGGGGGTCCGAAGCTTTGGCCGCTGGACGAAACATTGGGACCCGGATCACATCCAATGCTCGGCCGGCTGTAAACTTCGCTGGTTGAAGCGATAGTCGCTCATCGAATTTATTGGGGGTTGAGCCTTGGCTGCTCGGGGTATATCCAGGTCTTTTGTCGGTGCCGCGGGGAGGCGTCTTGCTGCCGGGCTTCTTGTGCTGCTCACGGCGGCGAGCATCCTGGTCGGAGTGGGAGCCGGGTCGGCGCAGGCTGACATTCTGACTGACCAAAAGTTCAAAGGCAGCATGCCTATAGACGAAGTGTTGAATGCCAAGACCAACAAGATCTACGTAACGAACTACACCGCCAAGTCGGTGATGGTCGTTGATGGAAACACCATGACCTCGAAATCGATCGCCGTTACCGAATTTCCCGAGGAAATTGCCGTCAATGAAATTACCAACAAGATTTACGTCTCCCATGCTGGCAGCAAACTGGTCACAGTAATCGACGGCGCATCTGAAGTGACGACGACCATCGCTCTCGCGGCACGCCCATCGGTTCTCGCCGTCAACAGCAAAACCAACAAGATCTACGTTAGCCACAGGGGCGCAGGACTCTCAGTTATCGACGGGTCCACTCGGACAGCTACTCTTTTGCCTTCGCCCTTGGCTGTTGAATCAATGGCCGTTGATGAGACAACGAACCGGATCTTTGTCACGGATTGGGTCGGTAAGAAGACTGCGGTTCTCGACGGAGCTAACCACACTTTCAGCACCATTGACCTTGGATGTGTCGCCCAGTCCATGGTCTTGAATAGCGCTGCCCAAAAGATTTTCTTTGCCTGCCCGGCCGCCAAGGCATTTGCGGTTCTCGATGGACAAACCAATGCTGTGACTGTTGCTCCAACTGGAACAGATGCGCGTCCCGGGGTCATGGCCATCAACCGCAAAGCCAACATGGTCTATGCCTCAGATGAAGGCGGCCAGTACCTGACGGCGCTCGACGGTGCCACCCTGAAAGTTACTAATACCCCGGTGGACGACACCAATTATCAGAGCATGGCAGTCAACGAAACCACCAATAAGGTCTATGCATCTGATCTTTACAACTACCGTGTAACGGTATTTGATTCGCAGGCAAACCTGCTGGGTGATGTCAGGGACTTCAATAATCCGGCTGACCTGGCCGTGAACGAGGCCACGAACAAGATCTATGTCCTCGACTCAGGTGCCGCTGAAATCCGGATCATTGACGGGAAGAACGTTGCGCCGGTCTTCACCTCCGGTAACCCGCCAAACGCAGGGACTGTCGGGGTCCGGTACCATCACTACTTCACGGCTAGCGGCTCGCTGGTACCCCAGTTCAAGGTTGCAAGCGGCTCATTACCGCCCGGCCTCACTCTGCAATCACTAAATCCTGGCGGGGTGCTAACCGGCGTTCCCACCACACCAGGCACTTACACGTTCCGCGTCGCGTCCACTAATGGCTACGGTTCAGATGCGATCAGCGCACTCCTGACCATCACGATCAAAGCGGCTAGCGTGGGGCACGACTTCAACGGAGACCGAAAGCCCGATGTCCTTTCCCGCGATGGAAACGGGAACTTGTGGCTTTACCCCGGTCAGGGCAACGGTGGCTGGCTTCCGCGGATTCAGGTTGGCCAAGGCTGGAACGTGATGACGTCCATGGTTGCCCCCGGAGACTTCAATGGGGACGGCAATGCCGACGTTCTGGCGCGTGATGGCGGCGGCGCACTCTGGCTTTACCCAGGCAACGGCGGAGGCGGTTGGTTTGCTCGAGTCCAAGTGGGACAGGGATGGAATTCGATGAGCGCTGTCACAGCAGTCGGAGACCTCGACCTTGACGGAAGTGCCGACTTGGTAGCCAGGGACGCGGACAGCTACCTCTGGCTCTATCGAGGGAACGGAAAAGGTGGCTGGCTTCCGCCGAGCCGGATGGGGAACGGGTGGCATGTATTGACTGCGATGATGGGGCCCGGCGATATCACCAAGGACGGCGTTCCCGATCTTCTGGCTACTGACGGCCCCGGAGCATTGCAGGAATACAGAGGTCACCAGACACGGTATGAGTGGGGAGTGCATTCGTACTTCACCGGCCCCACCACCGTAGGCAACGGCTGGAACGCCATGACCTCAATCATCGGCCCCGGCGACTTCAACGGCGACGGCAACGTGGACCTCCTGGCCCGCGACGCAGGCGGAGCCCTCTGGCTCTACCCCAGCAACGCCCAAGGAGGCTGGCTCCCCCGCGGCCTGGTCGGCTCCGGCTGGAACGCCATGAACCTGATCATCTAGCGCACCACGAAACAAAGCAAAGCGGACGACGGCGGGAACCTCCCGCCGTCGTCCGTTTGCTTTCCGCACAGATAACCTAAGGTTCCTTAGTTTAGGCTTGGCATCATGAGCTATTCCGAAGCCCAGCCCGTCCGCATCAGTTCCGAACCTGCGCAGCTGCAAGCCTTGGAGCCTGTGCTCGAAAAAGTGCGGGCAGCAGTGGGCGACGTGCCGACTTTGCTGACCCTGGCCAAGGACATCGGCCGGACCGCCCCAAAGCCCGGAGAAGGAAACACCGCCAAGCTGTGGGAACTGTTGGCCTCCGTCACAGCCGTGGATGTCGCGGCCGGGCGAGTGCTCGAACCACACCTTGATGCCTTGGCAATCCTCTCTCAAGCGGGGGCAGAAGAACCGCAAGAGGGAACATGGGGAGTCTTCGCAGCGGAAGGCCCCGGAACAAAGCTCGAGGCCAAGCGAACCGCAAACGGCAGCTACGTCCTCAACGGATCCAAGCCGTGGTGCTCACTGGCCGCGCAGCTGGACGGCGCAGTGATCACCGCCCACACGGAAGACAACAACACCAGAGCGGCCTTCGCCGTTGACCTAAAGCACCAAGGCGTGACAGCGGAGACACCCGCGTGGACCAGTCGCGGCCTGCAGGAAATTCCGAGCGGAACAGTCCACTTTGACCAAGTCGCAGCGCAGCCCGTCAACCAAGGAAGCTGGTATTTCCAGCGCCCGGGTTTCGCTTGGGGCGGCATGGGTGTGGCTGCGTGTTGGTTAGGCGGAGCCGTCGCCGTAGCGCGAGACTACACGGATGCGTTGACCAAGGCCGCAGCCAACGGCCGCGAACCGGACCAGTTTGCGCTGGCTTCCCTGGGCGAGATCGACCGTATCCTTGCCACCACCACGAGCCACCTCGCCCAGGCAGCGGAACGAATCGACGCCGGTGATTTGGAAGGCTCAGATCCTGACGGCCCAAGCCCCTGGCCGGAAGCCCTCCGTATCCGCGGAACTGTTGCCACCGCCGTCGAGCGTGTGCAAACCTTGGTGACGCAGAACCTGGGCCCCGGCCCGCTGGCTTTCGACGAAGCTTATGGCAAGCGCATGGCGGACCTGTCGCTGTACATCAGGCAGCATCACGCCATGCGGGACGACGCCCAGTTGGGCGCCCTGGCTCTGAAAGGGGACCGCAGTTGGTAGCTTTCTCGCACACGGACACCGGCACGTCGGAGTCTGAATGGGCTGCCAGCGGGGTTGCTGCCTTGCCCGAACTGCCCCTGAGCGCAGACGAACTGGCTGACATGACGTTCGTAGTTCTCGCGGCCCACCCGGACGACGAAACACTGGGCGCAGGCGGTTTCCTTGCCAAACTTCATGAAGCCGGAGCTGCAGTGGAGGTTCTGCTGTGCACCGCCGGCGAAGCTTCGCATCCTGACTCGCAAACCACGACGCCGGAACAGCTTGCGGCTGTCAGGCTCACGGAGTTCGACTCGGCAGTGTCCGGGTTGAATCCCAGCGCCACGTGGCGGTTCCTGGAACTTGCCGATGGGCAGCTCGCGGCCAGTACGGAGAGGATCGCGGACTCTCTTCGGGCAGCGGTTGCGGGAAGGCCGGCAGACAGCGTCACGATTATTGCCCCCTATCGCCATGACGGGCACACCGACCATGACACCCTTGGCAGCATCGCCGCGGACGTCGCGGCACAGGGCGGCCATGGCCTGCTGGAGTATCCCATCTGGTACTGGTTGTGGGCTGGTCCGGATGACTCCACATGGAACTCGTGGGTGCGGGTGCCGTTAGCGGATCAGGATCAGCGCGCCAAACAACGGGCAATGGGCGCCCACCTCTCCCAAACGAAGCCGCTGTCCGATCAACCCGGAGATGAGACGCTCCTTTCAGATACGTTCCTTGAACACTTCAGAAGGCCATGGGAGACCTTCTCTTGGCATCCTTCCGCGGCCGGGAGCAACAGTGCCGCAGACGCCGAGCGGATCTTCGACGAGGTCCACTCCAGGGAGGAAGATCCCTGGAGTTACACCACCAGCTGGTACGAACGGCGCAAACGGTCAATGACCTTGGCCGCGCTGCCGGAGGAATCGTATGAATCCGGGCTGGAACTGGGTTGCTCCATTGGCACTCTCAGCGAGGAACTCGCCCAGCGCTGCCAACAGTTCCTTGGAGTGGACGCCAGCAGCGCAGCCCTTGCCCAGGCAGCTAAGCGGCTGGCCCGATTCCCCTCCGCCCAAGCCAAGCACCTGACCATGCCCGGTGAATGGCCTGAGGGAACGTTCGATCTTGTGGTGTTGTCCGAGACGGGTTACTACCTTTCGCCGGATGAACTCTCTGAGCTCCTGGCACGGATTGAGGCGTCCACGCGACCCGGCGGCACCTTGGTGTTGTGCCATTGGCGGCACCCCATTTCGGGCTGGCAACTGGACGCCGAAGCGGTCCATGCCATGGCTCGTAAGAAACTCGGCTGGCCCACGCACGGCCTCTACCGTGAGAAAGACTTCATGTTGGAGATCCTTCTGGCACCTGAGAGGACAGCATAACCATGCCCCGGCCGCTGGAGATCAAGAGCCTGGCAGTGGTGATGCCCGCCCATAATGAGGACCAGCACATCGGCAAAGCTTTGGCCGCACTGAAAGCCTCCGCGGACGCTCTCCACCACGAACGCCAGGACATTGAAGCCAGGATCGTGGTGGTTCTTGATCATTGCACCGATCGATCAGCAGAGATTGCCGCTGCCCATACCTCCGGCGACAACCGCTTCAGCGTGGTGAACGTGCAGCTGCGGAGCACGGGGGCCAGCCGGGACTTTGGTTTGCGCGCCGCGTTGGAAAGCCTGCGTGCTGATGACGCTGCCGGTATCTGGCTGGCCACCACGGACGCCGACTCCGCTGTACCCCTGCATTGGCTGACGCGGCAGGTGGAACTGGCCGATGCCGGCGCGGACGCCGTCCTTGGGTCGGTTGAACCCGACCCAGCAGACATGGAGCCAGCCATCCATCGCCGCTGGCTGGAACTCCACCCTTTTCGGGAGGACCATCAGCACATCTACGGCGCCAACATGGGAATCCGGGCCTCGGCATACATCAGCGCGGGCGGGTTTCCCGAGTTGCGGGCCCATGAGGACCGCGTCCTGGTGGAACGGCTCCGCCACCGAGGTTTCGCAGTGATAGCCACGGACTCCATCCGCGTTGTGACCTCCGGGCGGACGCATTCCCGCGCGCCGGAAGGATTTGCGGCGTACCTGCGGTCGCTCGCTGCGGAGATTCCGGCTGCCCACGTACCTGCTGCCGAGCTTCCCACGGCCGCCGGCAGCTAACCCGCCAGCGCTCCCTCCAAGGCGGTGATCGCAGCTTTGGTGATGGTTTCCCTTGCGCCCGTCCCGTCGACACTGAGCAGAATCCCACGATGCGAGTATGCCGTCAGCACTGGCTGCGTTTGGTCCCGGTACAGCTCAAGCCGCCGCTGAATCACGGGTTCGGTGTCGTCGGCGCGTCCCTGTTCGTGCGCCCTGCGGAGCATCCGGGAAAGCAATTCGTCGTCTGATGCGGTCAACTCAAGAACTACTTCAAGGGTTTGCTGACGGTCGGCCAGGATCTCGTCCAGGGCGCCGATCTGGATGACCGTCCGTGGGTAGCCGTCCAACAGGAACCCGGCCGCCGCGTCCTCTTCATCAAGCCGCGCCCTCAGCATGGCCGTGGTGACGTGATCCGGCACAAACTCCCCGCGATCCATATAGCCGCTGGCTTCTGCCCCCAATTCCGTTTTGTCGCGGACGTGGTCGCGGAACAGCTCACCAGTGGAAATGGCGGGGATCCCAAAATGCCGGGCAATGTGCTCTGCCTGCGTACCTTTACCGGAACCGGGAGGACCCATGATGATCATTCGCGCCATGACACTGGTCCGTTTCGAGAGGCAACAGGGACTTAACCATACGCCGGCGACGGCGGGAGGCGCCCGCCGTCGTCGGCATCTTTTTGCTTTGGGTTCAGTGATCAGGCATTGGCAAGCATGGCGTCGATCTGCCCGACTGCTTCCCGCATTCCCTCATCCATGCCCATCTCGACCATCTTCTGCATCTGTTCTTCGGAGTCGAAGGTGGACGTGATGGTCATGCGGGTGCGGTTTTCCAGGGGCTCAAGTTTCACGGTGGCGTGGGTGATACCCAGGTCATCTACCGGCTCGCCTTGTTCGTCGGCGAATCCGTCGTCGAACTCAAGGTGGTCCGGGGAGTTGACGGCGGTGAACTTCCACCAGCCCCGCGCTTTGGTGCCGTCCGGACCGGTCATGTAGTACGCGGCCTTCCCGCCAACGGTGAATTCGTGCGTCTCAAAAGTGGCCGGCCAGGTGGGCGGTCCCCACCAACGCTCAAGCTGCCGGGGGTCTTCCCAAACCTGCCAGACGCGCTTCACGTCGGCATCGAATTCAGAAACAATGCTGAAGCTCAGTGCCTCAACATCCTTGTTTACGCTGACAACAGTCATGGCAGATCCCTTTCATCATCTTCGGCGAGTATGTCCGCAATCCGGTCGGCTCGTTGCCTCCAGATCATTTCCAGTTGATCCAGCAGATGGCGGGCTTTCTGTAGTCCTTCATGGTTTCCCCGCACGATCTGTTCCCTCCCACGCTTCTCCTTAGTCACCAGGGAGGCCCGTTCCAGGACCGCAACATGTTTTTGTACGGCCGCGAAACTCATGGTGTAGAGCGCAGCAAGCCCGGAGACCGAGTACTCCCCCTCGGTCACCCGGGCCACGATGTCCCTACGGGTGGCATCGGCCAAAGCCTGAAAGATCCGGTCGATCTCGGCGTCGGAGAGGTGTGTACGGAGCTGATCTACAACCATTTGGTTGTACGATATCGCTGACTCGTAAGGGTGTCAACGGGTTACCGACGCGACAGTTCGCCGGCGACAGTTCGCTGGCGACACGCACATTCACCAGGGCCACCCACCCGCGCCACCAATCGCCTTCCCGGCGCTCTCTCACATAACGCGCCATTTCCGCCGACGCTCTATCACCGGGTGATAGAGCGTTGGGCGGAAGGGCCCGTTATGTGAGAGAGCGCTTGGGCTGACCGGGCCTGTTATTTCCCTCCTCAAAGACCGACAATGTAAGTATGCTGATTATTATCGGGCAAGACTAAGAGGAGGACACAGTGACCACGAAAGTGAACAAGACAATCATGGTCAATGTCCCGGTCAGTACGGCCTACAGGCAGTGGACCAAGTTCGAGGAGTTTCCACACTTCATGGGCGGCGTTGAGCGCGTGACACGGCTCAGCGACGACCGGCTGGAATGGGTGGCCCAAATCGCGGGCGTCCATCGCCGCTGGGAAGCCAAGATCGTCCAACAGGACCTGGACCGAGCGGTGGCATGGGCCGCCGTTGAGGGTGCCAAGAACGCAGGTTGGGTTGATTTCAAAGAAGCAGGCCCAAGCCAGACGTCACTGCATCTGTCCTTGGAATACGAACCGCACGGCGTCCTCGAGTTCCTGGGCGACAGGTTGCACATTGTTGAAAGGCAGGCTGAGTCAGACTTGAAGAAGTTCAAGGAGTACATCGAAAAGCAGGCACCGGAGACCGGCGACGAGAACCCCAGGCCAGGGACTGCCGCTGCCGGGGCGTCGGCTACCCCCGCCTCGGACTCGACACCGATCGTGGATCCCATCACCCACCCGTTCGATCAGACCAACGGCCTGGCCGACGTGGATGGTGACTCCGACGAAACCGCCGAGAGCGACACGCGCAGTGCCGCAGAACGGAAGCAGGACGAGGAGCGCGGACCGGGCTTCATACCGCCACAGAGCGGCTTCCTGCCGGGACAGCACTAATCCCTCCTCCCTTGTGACGACCCGTTTCGCTGCGTTTCGTAGGATTTAGCACGGTTGAGCGGGGTGACGGACCGGCTTGGGCGCAAGCACCTCGCTCCGTAGTGTCGAGCCATGCCGAAGCCTTCAGCCACTCCGCTCTCCGTCCTCGATCTGAGCCCGGTATCGGCCGGTCAGACTCCCGGCGATGCCCTGCGTAGCACCCTTGCCCTTGCCGCCGCTGCCGAGGCTTCCGGCTACTCGCGGTATTGGCTGGCCGAGCACCACCTCAACACCGGCGTTGCCGGGTCAGCCCCGCATATTCTGGCCGGGTTGGTTGCCTCCGCCACCAAGACCATCAGGGTGGGCACCGCGGCAACGTTGCTGGGGAACTACCGGCCTCTCCAGATTGCCGAGAGCATCGGGACGCTCGCCGCCGTTTTCCCGGACCGCGTGGACTTGGGCTTTGGCCGCTCCGGTCCGCCCAAGTCGCCCAGCGAGCCCGCACCGGGGGTGGTGGCCGCTGACTCTTCGGAGCCCACCGATCGCGAGGTTGACGGACTGCTGATCCCCGCGCCGCGCCCCATCTTCGGCGCTGTCCTGCCCAGGAAGTTCCGGCTGCAGGGTGAACTGCTGGGCCGCTTCCCGGGAGACGCGGACAACTTTGAGAATGACATCCAGGACATCATCGGATTTTTCACCGGCGAGTACAGGACCAAACACGGCGAGGAAGTCACGGCAACACCCGCCCTCGGCCAGGCGCCGCAGTTCTGGGTCCACGGCTCAACAGCCGGACCCAGTGCACGGTTGGCCGGCAAGTTGGGCCTCCCCTTCGGCGCGAACTACCACGTGGCACCGGCGGGGGTTCTGGACTCCATTGCCGAGTACAGGGCCCACTTCGAACCCTCCGCAGCCTTGCGGGAACCGCATGTGATCGTCTCCGCGGACGTGCTGGTAGCTCCGGACGAACGCCAGGCCCAGCGCTTGGCCCGCGGCTACGAACACTGGGTGCACGGCATCCGCAGCGGCCACGGCGCCATCCCGTACCCGTCACCAGACGATGCGTTGGAGCTCACCTTGGATGCGGAAGCCAAGGACCTCATCAAGGACCGCTTGGACACACGGTTCGTGGGCGATCCCCACCAGGTCAGCGAAGGTCTCCGTACCTTGCAGCGAGCCACCGGCGCCCAGGAACTGCTCATCACCACCATTGCCCATGACCCCGCCGACCGTCAGAACTCCTACCAGCTGCTGGCCGAAGCCTGGGGCCTCTAGCCTTTTCCGATTTTCCAACCACCACCTAGCAAGGGAGCACCATGTCCAACGAAACCGCCGTCCAGGAACCCGTCCAGGAATCAGTCCAGGACACCCAACTGATCACCGCCGATGCCGCGGCCAAGCTCATCAAAGAAGGTGCCCTGCTGATCGATGTCCGCAGCGAAGGCGGCCGCGCCAGCACCGGCGCAGTCCCCGGCGCTGTGGTGGTGAACCGCGAGCACGTGGACGAAGACTTCAGCCCTGAATCCGCACACCGCCTCGCCCAGCTCAGCGGCACCGACCAGAAAATCGTGGTGTTCTGCGGCTCCGTGAACGGTTCACGACCCGTCGCGCAAAAACTCAAGGTCCTCGGCTACACCAAAGCTGTCCACGTGGACGGCGGCTTCCCGGCCCTCCGCGATGCCGGCGTCCCCACCACCGGGCCCACCGCCCCGCCCGTCGAAGCGACTCCGCCCGCAGCCACCACTCAGGCGTCCACCGATTCGGTGGCTTCCGAGCGCTGAGTACCTGCCGCCGTCGGGCCTTCCGGCGTCAGCACCACCGCCGTCGTCGCGGCTTCCTTTCCGGAAGTCACGACGGCGGCACTCGTCTTTGCGCGATCCCGCGCCTCACGAAGCCAGTCGATTCCAGCGGCGAGCGGGGCGACGCCCAGAAAAATGCGGCACATGACGATGCCTTGGTGGAAGGCGTTCTTGGAAGCTTGGCCGGTGGCGGCGCCGTGTGCCTGCAGGAACCGCATGACCGTGTGTGAATCAGCACCCAAGGCCCGGACCCACCGATAAACGGACACTCCCGAATGGAGCATCCGGAGTGCCGTTTGTCGGCGGGTCATAGCGTCGGCGGGGAACGACGGGCGGCATTGCACCTGAAGGGAAAGCGGTTCGTGAGAGAGGGACGCCAAAAAACCCGCGGGATGTGAGAGAGGGACGCCCAAAAACCCGCGGGATGTGAGAGAGGGTCAGGAAGCGTCAGCCAGCACCCGCGCTCGGGCGGCGGCTTGGCCTGCCCGGAGCTCCTCGGCGGTCCGGCCCTGCTCCCGATGCGCCACTTCCTGCTTCAACTGCGGGATGACGTGCTGGCCAAACTCGAGTGCGTCCGGGACGAAGTCGTAACCGCGGAGGCCGAAGATCTCGAATCCGAGGTCGTGGTAGTCCAGGATCGCTTGGGTGACGGTGTCGTAGCTGCCAACCAACGCCGTCGCACTTCCGCCTCCGCCGCCTGCTGCTTTGGCGAGGGCCGTCCAGAGGGCGCGGTCGTGCAGGTCAGCACGTTCCGCGGCAGCGAGCAGCCTTTGGGTGCCGGCAGCTTCAGGCTTCTGGTTGTAGTGGCGCACAGGATCAATGACCTCGCCGGCAGACCGTCGCGCCTCGAACGTTCCAAGGATGGCGTGTGCCTTCTCCCACGCCAATTCGTCGGTGGCAGCAACAATGGGCCGGAAGGCGATCTGCCAGCGCAACGGTTCAACTCTGCCCAAAGCAGCGGCCCGCGCAAGGATCTGCTCTTGCTGCGAAGCGGCGTCGGCCAGCGGCTCGCCGAAGAGCGCATAGATGTCTGCTTCAGCGGCGCCCACAGACCACGCGGCTTCGGAGGAGCCGCCAAAGGAAATACCCGGCCTCTTGCCGGCAAAGGGCCCCAAACCAGAGGCAAAGTCCTCAAAGCGATAGTGCTCGCTGTCCCAGCTGAACGACTCCCCGGACCACGACCGCCGAACGATCTGCATGTACTCCTGCGTCCGGCCGTACCGGGCATCCTTGGCCAGGAAATCACCCTCGCGGGCCTGGTCCGCTTGGCTTCCGCCGGTAATGAAGTGCACGGTCAGCCGGCCTTGCGCGATGTGGTCCAGCGTCAGGAAGGAGCGGGCGGCGAACGTCGGATGGGAAACGTTGGGCCGGTGTGCCAAACGCAGCTGGATTCGCTCCGTGTTCGCAGCGACCCATGCCGCATGGACTGAGGGATCCTGCGTGGTGGAGTTGTACGCAAAAAGTACGTGGTCCCAGTTGTTGTCCTCGTGGATCCGCGCAATGCGGGCCGCGTACTGGGGGTCGAAGAAAGACGTGGTGGCAGGCGAAGTCTCCGTGGAGTCGTTGCCGGCGCCCATGCCGAGGAACTCGATAGGCATAATAATTCTCCAAAAAGACTTAGCGGCGAAGGATGCGCTGGGCCAGGAAATTACCCAGCAACTGCGCGGCCTGGACCATGACGATGATGATCAGGACTGTCACCAGGGTGACTTCCCAGTTGAACTGCTGGTAGCCGTACATGATGGCGAAGTTGCCCAGCCCACCGCCGCCGATGTACCCGGCCATGGCAGACATGTCCACGATCGCGATGATCATGAACGTGTAGCCCAGGATCAGCGGTGCCAGCGACTCGGGAATCACCACGGACCACAGGATGTGCAGTCGGCTGTCGCCCATGGCCCGGGCGGCCTCAACCACGCCAGGGTCTGACGCCACCAGGTTTTGCTCCACTACCCGACCAATCACCACACCGGCCATCAGCGCCATGGGCAGGATCGCGGCAGTAGTGCCAATAGTGGTGCCCATGATGATGAGGGTCAGCGGCGCAATGGCCGTGATGAAGATGATGAACGGGATGGGCCGGATGATGTTCACCAGAAAATTCAGGAACGAGAATACGGCCTTATTGGCAAACAGGTTTCCGGGCCTGGTGGCGTAGAGGGTGACGCCCAGCGCCAGCCCGGCGATGCCGCTGAGCAGGACGGTGATGACCACCATGTAGATGGTCTGTTGGAAGGATTCGCCCAGCACGGGCAGGAGGGTTGTCCAGTCGGTCATGGCTATTCTCCGGCGTTCGCGGGGACGGGAAGGTGCGGAACGGCACTATCGGCGGGGGCCGCCGTCGGCGTTTGGCGTTCGACGGCGGTGACGTCACCAAGGTCGGCGAGCGCAGCGTCAATCGCGGCGTCGCTGCCCGTGAGCTCGTAGGTGAGGGTGCCGAGGATCTTGTTCTGAATCTCGGTGACGCCGCCGAACACCACACTGGAACCCACGCCGTGGCGCTCGAACGTGGCCGCAACCAAAGGGGTGGGCGCTGCCTCTGAGATGCCAACGGAGACGAGCTGGCCCGGGTGTGCCGCGGTGAGGCGGCTGACGGTGTCCGGTCCCGGGGTGCCGTGGACGGCCGTGGAAACGAAGCGTTGGGTGGAGTCGCTGCGGGGGTCGGCGAATACGGAGTATGTAGGCCCGGATTCCACTACCCGGCCGGATTCCATCATCACTACGGTGTCGCAGATTTCCCGGACAACGTGCATCTCGTGGGTGATCACCACAACGGTGGTGCCGAGTTCTTTGTTGATGCGGCGTAGAAGGCGCAGGACGTCGCGGGTGGTTTCCGGGTCCAGTGCGCTGGTTGCTTCGTCAGCGAGGAGGATGTCCGGGGCGTTTGCCAGCGCACGGGCAATGCCTACGCGTTGCTGCTGCCCTCCGGAGAGCCGGCGTGGGTAGGAGCCTGCCTTGTCCGCGATACCCACGAACTCAAGAAGCTCCTCCACGCGCGGCTTGATCTTCTCTTTGGGCCACCCTGCCACCTTCAACGGATACGCGACGTTCCCGAACACGGTGCGGGACTTCAGGAGATTGAATTGTTGGAAGATCATGCCGATGCCGGCACGGACTGTGCGCAACTGGCTTTCGGGGAGCGACGAGATGTCCTGGCCTTTGACGTAAACGTGGCCCTCGGTGGGACGTTCCAAGCCGTTGAGCAGGCGGACCAGCGTGGATTTTCCGGCACCGGAATATCCCACGATGCCTACTACAGTGCCCTCTTCAATGTCCAAGGTGACGTCGTCTACGGCCCGCACTGCTTCGGTGCGTTGGCTGCGCTTGCTTCCTTGGATCGGGAACAGCTTGCTGACTCCGCGCAGGGAAACGATCGCGCTCACCGGAGCCTCCTTCGGGGTTGATTGAATGCCCATTCCAGCAGCGCGGTCACCGGGTGACCGAACCGCGTGAAGCCCTGTGACCTGCGGTTTCTTCCCTTGACGGCCCGCGTCGGAGTGTTGCGCAGGCATTCGATTCACACCATCCACCGTGCCTAGCGTGAGCCGAGGGGAACACCCTGCACCTTCCATTCGCATCAAGACCCTTTGTACGGAGAAGCATCATGAAGAACCGCCTGTTAGTCGCCGCCGTCGGCCTGATCGCCGCCCTATCGCTCTCGGCATGCGGGGGTGCGTCAAGTGGTTCCACAACCTCTGCGAACACCAAGGTGGTCATCGGCGTGGACGACGGTGCCGAGGAGCACTGGACCATCCTGAAGAACAAGCTCAAGGATCAGGGCGTTGATCTTGAGGTCAAGAACTTCACAGATGGCGCGCAGATCAATACGGCAACCCAGCAGGGCCAGGTGGACATCAACCTCTTTCAGCACCTGAAGTACCTGTCCCAGTTCAACGTCAACAGCAATGGCTCGCTGGTCCCGGTAGGCGCTACCGCCGTTTACCCGCTGGCTCTGTACTCGGAGAAGTTCAAATCCGTTGGTGAGCTGCCGGCGGACGCCGAGGTTGCGATTCCGAACAACCCCACAAACCAGGCCCGCGCACTGCTGAACCTGCAGACCGCCGGCTTGCTGCAGCTCAAGGATGGCGGCAACTCGCTGTCCACTCCGGCTGAGATCACCTCGAGCAAGATCAAGGTTGTCCCCGTTGACAGCAACCAAACGGTGAACGCGCTCAAGGGAACCACGGACGCCGCCGTCGTGAACAACACCCAAGCCCAGAAGGGTGGACTGGGTGACGAGAAGATCATCTTCAAGGAAGACCTGAACTCCGAGTCCCTGGCCCCGTACATCAACGGCTTCGTGGTGAAGGCCGACCGTAAGGACGACGCCACGTGGAAGAAGATCGTTGATGCCTACCACTCCCCCGAAGTTGAGGCCTCGGTGACCAAGCTCAACGACGGCAACTTGCAGTTCAAGGCTGACTGGACCGCTGCGAAGCTGCAGGAAGTCCTCACTGCTGAAGAAGCAGCCATCAAGAAGAGCAAATAGCACTTGAGGGGCGGCGGCCCTGCGCCACAGAGTGCCGCCGCCCCTCAACCTTCCTGACCCCAAGAAGCAACAGCACCGAAACAGGCCCATGAATCAGACACTCATCCGTGAACGCCAACAGATTCACTTCTTCGCCTACCTTGTGGGCACAGGCATCCATCTGGCTTCATGGCGCCACGAGACAGCGTTCCCTCAGGCGAGCATCGACTTCGCCCACCAGGTACAGCTCGCCAAAACTGCCGAAGAAGCCAAGTTCGACGCGATCTTCCTGGGCGACTCCCTCGCGATCGATGAGACGTCCAATCCGGGCATCCTCAACAGGTTCGAGCCCATCGGCCTGGTCACGGCCTTTGGCGCGGTCACCAGTAACATCGGCCTCATCGCCACGTCCTCCACGTCCTATGACGAGCCCTTCAACTTTGCCCGGGCGGCCCTCACAGCTGACCACATCAGCGGCGGCCGTGTTGGCTGGAACATCGTCACCACGCGGGACCTCACCAATAGCACAGCCGGCAACTTCAGCGCCGTTGAGCACTTCGACCACAGCCTCCGCTACCGCCGCGCTGAAGAATTCGTGGAGGTCACCCAAGGGCTCTGGAATTCCTGGGATAGGGACGCTTTCCTCTACAACAAAGCGCAAGGACGCTTCTTTGATCGCCGCAAACTCAGCCGGCTGGACTACCAAGGCGAGTTCTTCAAGGTCGCCGGCCCCCTGAACATCGGGCCCTCTCCGCAGCACTCCCCTTTGCTGGCCCAAGCAGGCACTTCCGTGCCGGGCCAGAAGCTAGGGGCACGCTTCGCCAACGCCCTTTTCGCGAGCCACCCCGACATTCCGCAGGCTCGGCAGTACCGGGAGTCCGTCAGGGCTCAGGCGAAGGCGTTCGGCCGGAATCCCGAGGAAATCTACGTCTACCAGGCCATCTCGCCCGTGGTCGCGGACACCCGGGACGAAGCTTTGGAACGCATCCGGGAGTTGGACAACCTCATCACCGATCAGCAGGTGCTGGATTTCCTGCAGGAATACTTCGCCGGCCAGCTGGATTTTACCGGGCTCGGTGCTGACGCCACAGTGGCCCAATCCGGCATTCCCACCATCACGCAGCCCAGGACGGACTTCCGCTCCGCCGGGGAACAGATCCGCGGACGCGAGGACGAGGTCACGCTCAAGGACCTCTACTCCATCCTCACAGGCGACAAACGTAACCTCGACTTCATCGGAACGCCCCGCCATGTGGCCGACTCCTTGGCCCGCTGGCACGCCGAAGGCGCCGCGGACGGCTTCAACCTCATGTTCTCCCTCCTCCCCCAGGACCTGGAGCGCTTCGCCACCGGCGTCATCCCTCTGCTCCAGGAACGCGGCCTTGCGCGCACTGAGTACGCGGGCACCACCCTGAAATCGCACCTCGGACTCGATCCGCAGCCGAAAGGACAATCATGACCACCACACCAACCGTTGCCACCGGCACCCACGTGATTCGGCACGCCCGCCCCGAAGAGTACGACGCCGTGGGGCGGCTGACGTACGAAGGGTTTGGTCATCATCAACCCGGCGCACGCCAGCCCGACGAACAGCGTCTTGAACTCTTGCTGGACGCCGCGGCAAGGGCACGCGAAGGCGTGCTGCTGGTTGCCGAAGACGTGGAAACCGGACGCTTGGTAGGCACCGCCAGCCTCCTGCCCTTTGGCTCACACCTCAGCCGGCAGGCCGAAGAAGGTGAAGTGGAGCTCAGGCTGCTGGCCGTGCTCCCGGAGGCCCGCCGCGCGGGGCTTGGCCAGCGGCTCCTGGATGAATCCGCCCGTATTGCCGCCACCCGGGGCGCAGACCGCGTAGTCCTGGACACCGCCGTCGATAATGAACCGTCGCAGCGGCTCTACCGCCGCCTTGGCTACGTCCGCCGGCTGGAGCGTGAAAAGGAGCGCCCTGCGCCGAAGGTCCAACTGGTTGTTTACACGCTGGAACTGGCTGCATCGAGGTGACTCCAGCGGCGATACACGGCGTCACGAGCAACGTGTAATCGGTCACACTTAGCCGGATTGACTTGTCAACGGCGCCGGGCAGCATGAACCATGAATGAGGGAATTCGTTCCCGCACAAGCTGAATCAGCAATCCTCACCGACGAGGATGCGGGCCCCGGGCGAAGAAGCTTGGGGCTGTCACCGGCCTGAGTGAAAGTACTGACAATGACGACACATACTGACTCCATCACGCTGAAAATCTGGGACAAGTCGGCAATCGACCACACGATCGATGCCGCTATTGAATCCCTCTCCCACCGCGCTGCCGCCGAAAACTGCGGAATCGCGGTAACCCTTAGCGGCCCCAAGACCTTCACGGTCAGCCTGAACCGCTAAGCAGCTCAAGCTACACGCAAGAGGACGACGCCGGGACGCCCCGACGTCGTCCTCTTTCGTTTAAGCGCGCCACACCACGTCAGTACATCCCAAAGTCAGTACAAGTGGGCCCCGACCCCGAAACGTGACGGCGCTCAGAAAGTCCTGAGCAAACCTTGAGACTTCCTTGATGGTTTCCCTCCCCTGATCTTGCGTTCGCGTTGGAACTCTAAGTGAGTCAACGCTTCAAGGCACGAACGGAGGGATCACAATGCTCACGGAAACAACAGCGGCACCTGCCCCGGCAAGCGCCCCGGACACTGCAACCAGGCGTCGCCGATCCCACCGTGCGGCCGGCGGGGTAGTCACCGTCCTGGTTCCGGCGCACAACGAGTCCGCCGGCATCACCGAGACGCTCCACTCCCTGAACAACCAGACCCATCGCCCGGATCGCGTCATTGTGGTGGCAGACAACTGCACTGACGATACTGAGGAACTTGCACTGGCCCAGGGTGCCGAGGTGATCCGCACTGTGGGGAACAAGGACAAAAAAGCCGGTGCCCTGAACTTCGCCCTCAGTCAGCTCCTTCCTGATGCCGACCCCGAGGACTTGGTCCTGGTACAGGATGCCGACTCACAACTGGCCCTGGACTTCATTGAAAACGCCACCAAGAACCTGCTGGCCGACGAACTGCTCGGCGCCGTTGGCGGAGTGTTCAGCGGCGGCCCCGGCGGCGGCTTTGTGGGCCACCTCCAGCGCAACGAATACGCCCGCTACGCCCGGGACGTGAAGCGGCTTCACGGCAAGTGCCTGGTGGTTACCGGCACAGCAGCCCTTTTCCGTGTCAAGACATTGCGCGACGTCGTAGCCGCCCGGTTGAAGGGCACACTCCCTCCCGGCAACGGCAAGGGCGGCGTCTACGATACGTCGGTTTTGACCGAAGATAACGAACTCTCCTTTGCCCTGTTGACCTTGGGCTACCGCATCGCATCTCCCTCGAACTGCACGCTGGTCACAGAGGTCATGCCCACGTGGCGTGAACTGTGGTCCCAGCGGCTCCGGTGGAAGCGCGGCGCGGTGGAGAACTGCGTGCAATACGGATGGACCAAAGTGACTCGGCCGTACTGGGGACGCCAGTTCCTCTCCATGATCGGCGTCGTAGTGACGCTGGCTTACTTTGGTTCCCTCCTGTTCGCGCTGATATCCGGAATGGGCCTGAACCTTCAGCCTTTCTGGATTACCGTCACCGGCATTTTCATCCTGGAACGCATAGTTACTGTGCGCTTCCGGGGCTGGAGGTACATGCTCCTGGCCGCAACCATGTACGAAACCGTGATCGACATCTTCCTCCAGGCTGTTCACGCCAAGGCGTACCTGGATGCAGCATTCAACAGAAAGAAAGTTTGGTAACTGACTCATGTACAACAACCCAGTAGCCCCAGTGACAGGGGCAGCAGCAGCCGGAATGGGTTCCGGAACGCTCGCATTGACCGGTGCAGGGGACCTCTTCTGGTTCGCACTGGCAGCCTTCGCCATGCTGGCACTCGGCCTTGCCATCAAGAGGATCGTCCCTGTCCGGGCCCAAAAGGGCTAGGCCGGAGCATCCAGGCCGGCCACTTAGCCCGCAGTTGTGTCGCTACCCCCAGCGCGACACGACTGCGGGCTGGGTGTGACCCGTTTCCGGGCTACGTGCTACCGCACTAGGAAACCAGTGCCGTGCTGGCCGAGAATTTAGCCACCGTGGTGTACCCGGCCTTAGAACCTGTTACCCGCACACTCATGGAATCAGCCTGGTCAGCGCTCACCAGCTTGTAGCTCCTGGAGGTAGCTCCGGCGATTGCCGCACCCGACCGGTACCACTGATACGTCAGGGTGCTCCCGGACGTCCACGTCCCGGGGTTGGCCGTAAGCGTAGAACCCACTGCGAGCGTTCCGGTGATGACGGGGGTTGGGGCTACCAGCGTCCCTGCCACCACGGTTGCCGTGGGTGCGGACTCCTTGGTTACCGTGGTAAATCCGGCTTTGGTTCCCGTCACACGAACCGTCAGAGTGCTACCTTGGTCAGCTGCTGCAAGGAGCCGTGTGGCCGCGGTTGCGCCGGCAATTGCTGTGCCGTTCCTGAACCATTGGTAGCTCAGGGCGGTTCCTGTGGTCCAGGTTCCCGGTGCTGCTGTCAGCGTTGAGCCCACAGCGGCCGTGCCTGAGACGGTGGGCGTTGGTGCGGTGAGCTGACCTTGATCTGCAGGCACGAAGGAGAAGTCACGGATGGTCACCGTTTCAGGAGAAACGTGTGCGGCGTCCCCTCCGCCACCACCGGTGACCCACAGGTTGAAGTGAATTTGCTCCTTTGCCGGAAGCGGGACAGTAGAACCTTCAAGGACAGTCCGCTTCAGGAGGGTTCCGTCGTAGCCCTCGCCTGCAAACGTCTCATACGTCAGCTTGCCCGGTTCCCACACCATCCTGTGAGTGAGAATCGGAGCATTGGTGACATCGAAGGTGACAGTGTTGTTTCCCTGTCCGGGCGGCAAGGTGGCGTCAAACCAATATCCATGCCCTTGGGTCACCGGCCAATCCTCACCGTACGCGGCGCCCCCGCCCCAGGCCGAGGCCTCACAAAGGTCAATCTCCGTGTATCCGGGCTCGGCATTGGGATCGTACGTGAACAGGCAACCCCACACCACTTCCTTCTGCAGGGAGCTAACGTCTTTTTCCACGGTGGTGCTGTACGTTCCGTACCCGAAACCTTCACGCGTGGACTGGAACTCAGCACCCTTCGGAGCCGAGCCCGTGGGGTTGCTGATGGAGAGCTTGACGTACCCGTTGGCATCCGGGTTACTCACATTATTCGCATCCCAACTGGCGTTATACATGGGCGCACCGCCCCAAAAACGCTTCTGCCAGTTGAATCCTTTCCAGGCAAAACTTCCCACCGGGCCGGGATCCTCAGCCATGGGCGTGGTGTCCGCCGCATGTGATGGACCTATTCCTGTGAACATCGATAAACCGACCGCAACGATGACGGCCAACCCCATTGCTTTTCTTCCCCCATGTGGAAGGAGCCTCACTGACAATGCCATAGCTGTTTCCTCCTGCTGATGCGCCCAGACCCGTCAACGGCTGATGCCGGTGACCGCAACGACGTTCCACCCCCGAGGAACGCCTGTCCTCGATTATCAAGTAGCAAGGGCCCTGTCGGAAGGAAAATGAACAAGCAAAAATCATTGGCCCGACATCAGTTGGATAACGGCGCCAACTCCACGAGTAGCCTTGACCTGTCCGAGAGACTTTTTCCGCCTCGCCAAACCAGGGAGGGAACATCACAATCCGCAGCGCTGGCATCCTCCTTCACCGGCGAAACACGGCCGGGCAATTGGAGCTTTGGATAGCCCATATGGGCGGACCCTTTTGGGCCCGCAAAGATGAACACGCTTGGTCCATTCCCAAGGGAGAATTCCCTGAGGACGAAGACGCATTGGATGCCGCCCAGCGGGAATTCACTGAAGAAATAGGAACACCGCCACCGTTGGCGGATTACGAACTTTTGGGCGTTTTTAAACAGCCCTCCGGAAAGCTGATCACCGCGTTCACAGCAGAAGCCAGCGACTTTCAACCGGAAAAGACTGTCAGCAACACCTTCCCCATGGAATGGCCCAAGGGCTCGGGTGCCATCAAGGATTTCCCGGAGATCGACGACGCCAGGTGGTTTGAGGAAACAGTGGCCCGGACCAAGCTCGTCAAAGGGCAAGTGCCCATTGTGGACGCACTGGTCCGGCACCTTGGTGAGAAAACCCTATAAGGCCGACCAGCCGCCGTCGGACGCCAGAATGGCGCCGTTGACGTTGGTGCCGTCGTCACTGAGCAGGAAGGTGATGGAAGCAGCCAATTGTGCTGCGGTTGCGGGGGTGGGAACAGTGGCCTGCATCAGGGGACCCAAGCGTTCAGCAGCCAACTGCGATCCCCAGTTCGCCACAATGTTGGTGATGGTTGGCCCCGGAGCCACAGCGTTGAAGCGAAGCCCCTTGGGTCCGTACATCACGGCAGAATTCTTGGTCAGGCCCACCACCGCATGTTTGGACGCGGTGTAGGCGGCCCCGGCGGCCGAACCACGCAGGCCTGCCTCGGAAGCAACGTTCACGACGGAGCCCGTTCCGGCATCGAGCATCAGTGGTACCACTGCGCGGGTGAGGCGCATGAGGGACGTGACATTGATCCGGAAAACCCGCTCCCAGAGCTCGTCATCAACCTCGTGAATCGGCGCAAAGTTGTCCATGATTCCCGCAACGTTGGCCAAGGCGTCCACACGTCCGTCCGCAGCGGCGATGACAGAGGCCACCGTCTCTTCAGAGGAAATGTCGCCAGCCACCGGTATCAGGTCCAGGCCGGCGTTCTCCTCCACAAGAGCCTCCAACCGTTCTTGGCTGATGTCGGCAGCAATGACCCTGCCGCCCTCCTTTGCAATCCGAAGCGCGGTCGCCTGGCCGATTCCCGAGGCTGCGCCCGTGACGATGATGGTCTTGCCGGCGAAACGGCCGTTGGTAATGGCCTCCTGCCATGAAGCGTCGTTGCCCATGATGTCCTTCCGATGATTGCTGGGTGATCCCGCCAGCTTATGACACTCTGTGTCATTATGTAAGAGTGAATACTGGAGGAATGACTTCGGAAGTTGCCAAACCCCCGCGTCCCAGCGGCCGGCCCGCCACCATTGACCCAGACGCCGTGGCCGGACTGGCCTTGGGCCTCTTCGCTGAACACGGGTACGAGAACACCTCCATGGAGGACATCGCCAAGGCCGCCGGAATCGGACGCAAGAGCCTCTACCGCTACTTCGCCAGCAAAGCCGACCTCGTGTGGGGCGGAAGCGAACCGGTGGTGGAAGCCTCGACGCTCGCCTTCGGCTCGTTCCACGGCCCCGGAACGCCCGACGGCGGCGTGCTGGCAGGGTTGCGCGCGGCGGCGATCGCCGGAGTAGCCGTCATCCCGGACCTGTCCGTCACCCGCGGCAGACTCCGCCTGATTGCCGAGCACCCTGAACTGACCAGCCGCAGCTACGAGTCCCTGGCCCCCCAGCGCGAAAGGGCCCTGGCTTTCCTTGTTGAGAATGGCTTGCCCGACTCTGCTGCCCGCTACCTGAGCGCCGCGTACCTCGCAGCCACCTTCGAAGCATGGATGCAGTGGGCCGCGGGCTCGGAGCCAGACCCAACCCCGTACCTGCTGGCTGCCCTGGAGGTGTTGAAGGTTCCCGCTGGCTAGCGGCTCTTTCTGGCGATGAATTGCCGGATCCATTCAACTGTCTCGGGGTGGTCCAAGTGGAGGCCGTGCCCTGCGCCGGGAAGCCGCACCAGTACGGAGCCACGGATGTGCTGGCGCATCAGCAGTGCATTGGGCAAGGGCGTGAGCACGTCCTCAGTTCCATGGAGTAAGAGCGTGGGGGCTTGGATGAAACCGAGATGACTCCAGGCGTCGTGCTCGCGGCTAGCGTTAAAGTGTCGCGCCTTGGCCCATGCCGACGCGTGGGAGTTGAAGAACGTGTGAACCGCCGCAGGATTGCTTTGCGCCCATTCAGCATCGAAGAAGAGCGGCTCCAGCCGGGACATATCTCCACTGGTCAAGGCGTCCAATGCCTCTCGATCCGGCTGGGTCACAGCGTCGGGCCACTTTCCACCGCTCGTTGCGGCAAGAACCAGCGTACGGACTCTCTTCGGGTAGTCGATGGCCAACCACTGGCCTATACGCCCGCCCATCGAGTGACCGTACACGTGTGCTAAATCCACACCCGCGGCGTCAAGGACGGCTACGGCATCCTCGGCGAGAAGCCGCGTCGTGTAGCGCTCGGCGTCACCCTTCCCACTCCGACCAATCCCGCGGTGATCGAAGCGAATGACGCGGTATGAGCGGGACAGAAGTTCCGCCGTCGGACCCCAACCGTCCATGGACGTGGCCTGTCCTGCGATCAGGAGCATTGGTTCACCCTCGCCTTCGGACGTCCAGGCGAGTTCAGCGCCGTCGGCGGCCTCAGCAAAGTTCACCGTGCCACAGTATCCGGGCCGCCCTCAAAGCGCTGCGGCGCAGGACACAGTGTGTCAATCAGCAGTGAAGATGTCCTCGATGGCGCAGTCGAAGGTCCTGGCAATCTGGAACGCCAACGGCAGCGAGGGATCGAACTTCTCCCGCTCGATGGAAATCACCGTCTGGCGGGACACTCCGAGCGCGGCAGCCAGATCCGCTTGCGTCCAGCGCCGTTCCGCGCGACGCTCCGCGAGGTTGTTCTTCACTTCAGAGCCCGGTGGCGGATGACGAGGTAGCGCGCTCCGGCGTCCACCGCGCTCAAGCCGACCAGGGCCAGAAGGATCGGAAGGGCATCCACAGCGATGCGTCCGATGACCAGCACCATAGCGGCCGCGATGGTGGCGACGAGGACGTCGATGAAAGCTCCGGCGCCGGCTTGGCGCATCCACTGCAGCTCCACGCTTTGTTCGCCGTGGGCATCGCGGGCCACCGTGTGGTTCGACACGAAAACCTTGGCACCCAGCGACATGGCCGGGTAGGCGGCACAAAGGGCTCCAATCCCCGCAGCGAGCCAGAAGTCATCCGGGTTTGATGCACCCACCAGAACAGAAACCGCCATGGTCAGGATGATGCCGAGCGTCACCGCCAACACGTAGTGATGGAACGGTGCCCGCCTAGATGTAAAGGAAGCTTTACTCATCTTCAAAGTAAAGCATCCTTTACACGTGGAGGCAATGGTTGCGCATCGACGCTAGCGTTGAGGGATGAGCGCTGACCACAGATACGACGTCGAGGTGCTGCACCTTCTGGTGTCGCCGGCCCACGCCTACTTCGGCCGCGCCCGCGAGGGAGCTGCAGATGTCCCCACCACCGACGCGGACCACGCGGAATTGGTATCGGGCAAAGGCATTGTTGGCGACAGGTTCTTCGGCAAGGCCGCACACATGGATGCTGCCGTGACGTTGTTCGCGGTGGAGGCTCTTGAGTCCATCGCAACTGAGCTTGGCGCTGGACCTTTTGACCCTCTCCTGACCCGTCGAAATGTGGTGCTGCGAGGCGTTGAGCTGGCTCCCCTGCTCGGACACGAGTTCACCCTTGAGGCCGGCGGAGACACCGTGCGGCTCAAGGCCGGGCGACCCGCCCACCCCTGCGCCTGGATGGATGAAATGCTCGCTCCCGGCGCCCACAAGGCGATGCGCGGGCGGGGTGGCGTACGGTGCCAGGTGATCACAGGCGGCGTGCTGCATCGAGGCCCGGCAGTACTCGTGAGCCCCGTGCCGCTCGACCCTGCTAAGGCCGGGGACGCCAACGTGCTGAGACCATCGAGGTTGCCATAATCCCGTCGCTTCCAGCCCTTCTTTGAGCCATCAATACCCCAAAATCAACCTATACTAGTTGCAAAGCGGCCCATCGGCGTCGAAAGTTGGGCCAGAAGCGAAAGGCCAGACCTCACACCTCAGAGACGGGCGCCGCGAACTGGGCCTCGTACAGCCGCGAGTACGCCCCACCCGCGGCAAGCAGCTCCGAGTGTGTCCCCTGCTCCACGATCTGCCCGGCCTCCATCACCAGGATGAGATCGGCGTCGCGGATGGTGGAGAGCCGGTGGGCGATCACGAAGCTGGTCCGGTCAGACCTCAACGCGTTCATGGCTTTCTGAACCAACACCTCGGTCCGGGTGTCCACGGAGCTGGTGGCCTCGTCCAGGATCAACACCGAGGGTCGGGACAGGAAGGCGCGGGCAATGGTGAGCAGCTGCTTCTCACCGGCCGAAACATTGCCTCCCTCGTCGTCCAGCAAGGTGTCGTACCCCTCGGGCAAGGACCGAACTAAGCGATCCACATAGGTTGCCTGGGCGGCCTCCTGTATTTCAGATTCCGAAGCCGTGGGCCTGCCGTAGGCGATGTTGTCCCGGATGGTCCCGCCGAACAGCCAAGTGTCTTGGAGAACCATCCCCATCCGCGAGCGCAGTTCCTGCCGCGAGAGAGACGCAATATCCACGCCGTCCAGGGTGATGCGCCCGGAGTCCAGCTCGTAGAACCGCATCATGAGGTTCACCAGGGTGGTTTTTCCCGCTCCTGTCGGCCCCACAATGGCGATGCTCTGGCCTGGCTCGGCAACCAGACTGAGGTCCGTAATGAGCGGCTTGTCCGGCGAGTACCTGAAGGACACCTTCTCGAATACGAGCCGCCCGCGCGACGGCCCGGAAGCAGAAGCAACGGGCTCCTCCGACTCTTCCTCCTCATCCAGCAGATCGAACACCCGCTCGGCTGATGCAACGCCGGATTGCAGCATGTTGGCCATGGACCCCAGCTGCGCCAAGGGCATGGTGAACTGCCGCGAGTACTGGATGAAGGCTTGGACGTCACCCAACTGCATGGAACCGGAGGCGACTTGCAGGCCACCCACTACGGCGATCCCCACGTACACCAGGTTTCCGATGAACGTCATGGCCGGCATGATCAGGCCGCTCACGAACTGCGCCCCGAAGCTCGCCTGGTACAACTCCGAGTTCTTGAGACGGAACTTTTCCTGCACCTCGTTCTGCCGTCCGAAGACTTTCACCAGCGCATGCCCGGTGTAGGTCTCCTCGATCTGGCCGTTGAGTTCACCGGTGTTCTTCCACTGCGCCACGAACAATTTCTGCGAGCGTTTGGCGATCAGCAGTGTGGTTCCCAGCGTCAGCGGAATGGTTACCAAGGCGATCAGGGCCAGCAGCGGTGAGAGCAGGAACATCATCACCAGCACACCCAGCACGGTCAGAAGGGAGGAGACCACTTGGCTGATGGATTGCTGGAGGCTTTGGGAGATGTTGTCCACATCATTGGTGACGCGGCTGAGCAGTTCTCCACGCTGGATTTTGTCGAAGTAGCTCAGGGGCAGCCGGTGTATTTTCGCTTCGATCCGTTCACGCAAGCGGTACACGGTGCGTTGGACAACGCCGTTGAGCACGTACGCCTGCATCCAACCGAACGCTGAGGCCAGGACATACAGCGCCAGCGCCCACAGCAGCACCGAGGACAGCGCAGCAAAGTCGATTCCGACGCCGGGAGTGAGGGTCATGGCGCTCAACATGTCGGCCTTGCTGTCCTCACCTGAGGCGCGCAGCCCTGCGATCACGTCGGCTTTGGAGGCGCCGGCGGGAAGCTGTTTTGAGACGACGCCGGCGAAGATCAGGTTGGTGCCTTCGCCCAGTAGCCTCGGACCAATGACAGACAAGGCAACACTGACCACGGCGAACACCAGCACCAGGATCAGCCAGAATCGCTCCGGCCGCAAGGTTCCCAGCAAGCGCCGGGCGGAGGCACTGAAGTTCGTGGCCTTCTCGGCCGGGATGTTCATCCCAGCGAAGGGTCCTCCGCGGCCCGGTCCCATGGCTGGCCGTTGAGGACCGCGCGGCCCGGCTGATACTGCACTCATGCTGCCTCCTCCGCCGCGGGCTGGGAGGACACGATTTCCCTGTAGGTTTCGGAGGTCTCCAGCAACTCATGGTGCGTTCCGCGCCCAACAATCCTGCCGTCGTCGAGCACTAAGATCTGGTCCGCATCCGCGATGCTGGACACGCGTTGCGCCACGATCACCAGCGTGGCTCCGTTGGTGTGGCGTTTGAGGGCCTGCCGGAGCCGGGCATCGGTGGCGGTGTCCAAGGATGAGAAGGAGTCGTCGAAGATGTAGAGCTCCGGCTGTTTCACCAGCGCCCGGGCGATCGCAAGCCGCTGCCGTTGACCGCCGGAAACGTTGGTGCCGCCTTGCGAAATGACCGCATCCAGTCCGCCTTCCATCTCTTCCACAAAATCCCGGGCCTGGGCGACGGACAGCGCCTGCCACAGCTCGTCCTCAGTGGCATCGGGTTTGCCGTACTGAAGGTTGCTGCGGACTGTTCCGGAGAAGAGGTAGGGCCGCTGCGGCACCAGCCCGATGTGACCCCAGAGCAGATCCGGGTGCAGTTCGCGGACGTCCACGCCGTCCATCCGAACCGACCCGGACGTGGCGTCGAACAGCCGAGGCATGAGGTTCACGAGCGTGGTTTTGCCGGCACCGGTGCTGCCGATGATTGCGGTGGTCTCCCCCGCTCGGGCGGTGAAAGAAAGCCCGCTCAGCACCGGCTGTTCGGCACCCGGGTAGGCGAATCCGACGTCGTGCATTTCCAGTTCGCCGCGACGGATGCCGCCCGTGACAGGGTTCGACGGCGGCTGGACACTTGATGCGGTGTCCAGAACCTCGCCGATGCGGTCGGCAGAAACGGACGCACGCGGGATCATCACAGCCATGAACGTGGCCATCATGACCGACATGAGGATTTGCATCAGGTAGCTCAGGAACGCGATCAACGTGCCCACCTGCATGGAGCCGTCCTCAATCCGAAAGGACCCGAACCAGATCACCGCCACGGAGGAAACATTCATCACCAACATGACCACAGGGAACATGAGAGCCATCAGACGGCCGGCCCGCAGCGCAACGTCAGTGACGTCGTCGTTCGCTTTGGCAAAACGGGCGGCTTCCATGTCCTCCCGGACGAAGGCCCGCACCACACGGATACCGGTGAGCTGCTCACGGAGGACCCGGTTCACGGCGTCGATCCGGACCTGCATCTTGCGGAAGAGCGGCACCATCCGCGTCACGATCAAACCGACGGCCACCAGCAGCACCGGCACGCAGACGGCGATCAGCCAGGAGAGTTGGGCGTCCTGCCGCACGGCCATGATCACGCCGCCAATGCTGAGCATGGGTGCCGCCACCATGAGCGTGCAGGACATGAGCACCAGTTGTTGCACCTGCTGGACGTCATTGGTGGAGCGCGTGATCAAGGACGGCGCCCCGAATTTGGTGACCTCCTGCTCGGAGAACTCCCCCACCCTGCTGAAGATGGCGTCTCGGAGATCACGGCCCATGCCCATGGCGGCCTTCGCGCCGAAATACACGGCCACCACCGCACACGCGATCTGCACCAGGGTAATGAGGAGCATGAGCCCGCCCATGCGCAGGATGTAGTCCGTGTCCCCGGTGGCGACGCCGTTATCGATGATGTCGGCGTTCAGCGTCGGAAGGTAAAGGGACGCAATGGACTGCGCCAACTGGAAGACGACGACGGCGATCAGCAGCCGCTGATGCGGCCGCAGGAACCGAACAAGGACCTTCCACAGCATGGGGTCTCCGAGCCAGAGCGATGTAAACCGAAGGCCAGTTTACGTCTGGTTGCTGTGGGCAACTAGAGGGATGTGAGGGGTAATGTCAGGGACTCCCTCACACCGGTCCGGCCCCATAACGTCGAAGTAGTCATCAGCCCAAACAGCAGAGGAGAACAACCATGGAGAAGCGCACACTCGGCACCGGCGGCCTGGAGGTTTCCGCGATTGGCATGGGATGCATGAGCATGAGCGGCGGCTACAGCGAACGGCCGGATCGCGACGAAATGATCTCCCTCATCCGCACAGGCGTGGAACGCGGCGTGACGTTCTTCGATACCGCCGAGATCTACGGGCCCTACGCCAATGAGGAACTTGTTGGCGAAGCATTGGCACCGTTCAAGGATCAGGTGGTCATCGCCACTAAGTTCGGCTGGGACATCGACCCCGCTGAGCGGAAGCCAAGCGGCAAGGTCACCAGCAGGCCCGAGGTCATCAAAGAAGTAGTTGAGGGATCCCTGCGGCGGCTCGGCGTGGACGCACTGGACCTCTACTACCAGCACCGCGTCGATCCGGAGGTGCCAATCGAGGACGTGGCAGGTGCCGTAAAGGAATTGGTAGACGCCGGAAAGGTGAAGCACTTCGGTATGTCGGAGGCAGCCGCAGGCACCATCCGGCGAGCCCACGCAGTTCTCCCCGTGGCTGCGGTTCAGAGCGAGTACTCGTTGTGGTGGCGCCGTCCGGAGGAAGAAGTCCTGGGTGTATGCGAAGAGCTGGGGATTGGTTTTGTACCCTTCAGCCCACTCGGCAAAGGTTTCCTGACCGGCACCATCAACGCTTCCACCAGCTTCGAATCCGGCAACGACATCCGCAGCACCATCCCCCGGTTCACGCCCGAGGCCATGCAGAACAACCAGGCCGTGGTGGACCTCCTCGCCGGAATCGCTGAACGAAAAGGCGCGACGCCGGGCCAGATCGCCTTGGCATGGTTGCTGGCACAGAAGCCTTGGATTGTTCCCATTCCCGGTACACGGAAACTGCACCGCCTGGAAGAAAACCTGGCCGCGGCCGACGTCGAACTTTCATCTGCTGAGCTGGACGAAATCGAGGCGGCCGCGGCGAAAATCACCGTGGAGGGTGGCCGCTACAACGAGGCTGGCGAGCGAATGACCAACCTGTAAACCCGTGCCGGCGTCGCAGCCGGACAGTAGGCTGGAAACGTTCGTGTTGAACCGCATCGAAGGGACTTGAGTTTTGGCTTACATCACCGTCGGAAACGAAAACAGCACTGAGATTGAGCTTTACTACGAGGACCATGGGACCGGCCAGGCAGTGGTCCTGATTCACGGCTACCCCTTGGATGGGTCCTCCTGGGAGAAGCAGACAGCCGCACTGCTGGACGCCGGCTACCGCGTCATCACCTACGATCGCCGCGGGTTCGGTAAGTCCAGCCAGCCCACGGAGGGTTACGACTACGACACCTTCGCCGCTGACCTGAAGACCTTGCTGGACACGCTGGACGTGAACGACGCCGTTCTGGTGGGATTCTCCATGGGCACAGGCGAGGTGGCGCGCTACATCAGCACCTACGGTTCGGCCCGTGTTGCAAAGGCCGTGTTCCTCGGTTCGTTGGAACCGTTCCTGCTGCAAACCGACGACAACCCGGACGGCGTGCCGCAGGAAGTCTTCGATGGCCTCGCCGCCGGCGTCAAGGCTGACCGCTACGCCTTCTTCACCGAGTTCTTCAAGAACTTCTACAACAGCGACACCTTCCTGGGCACGGATCGTCTCAGTCAGGAAGCCGTGGATGCGAGCTGGAACCTGGCCAGCAAGTCGGGTGCTTTCGCCTCGGGGGCAGCCCAGCCCACGTGGCTCACCGACTTCCGTGCCGACATCCCCAAGATTGACGTGCCTGCCTTGATTGTTCACGGCACTGCGGACAACATCCTCCCGATCGACGTCACCGGCCGGCGTTTCAAGGACGCCCTGCCCAGCGCCGAGTACTTGGAGATTGAAGGCGCACCGCACGGCCTGCTCTGGACGCACGGCGCCGAAGTCAATGAGGCCCTGCTGGCGTTCCTCAAGAAGTAAAGCCCGGAGTTTTTGTACAGCAGATGACCTTTAGAAGGCGTTTTAAGGGCATTTGCTGTACACAAACTCCTACTTCTTCAGGCGAAGCTTTCGCGCCTTCTTTCCCTTCCGCAGGTACTCGTCCAGCGTCGCTTCAGCGGCGGTGCTTTCCATCGCGTGGAGCACTCCATAGGTGAAAGCGCCGTTGCTGACGCCTGGCGCGGACCCCAGCTTCAGCAGTTCCGTTTGGGCCATGACGCTGTCCTGATGGTCGCCAAGGATCGATTGAATCCTGTGGGCGGCATCCTCCAGCTTCACCGCGGGTTTGCCGTGGATGGCCTCCACTGCCGCTGCGGCAAAACGCAACTTTTTGGCGGCCTTCCGCACTTCGTGGAACGCCGTGTCGCGTTGAGGCCCGACGGCGGCTCCCACCGCTGCGTCATGCCGTTTGCGGAGCCTTTTGCCGGCTTTGTTGACGAGCCTTGCCGTGGCCTTCTTCGCCGGCGCGGAAGCCTCTGATGTCAGCGGCGGATGACTAAGAAAGGACTCCAGATTGTCCAGCAACGTGAAGTAGCGCGGGGTGTTCAACCGGTTCTTCACGGCAGACATCGCATTCCGGGCCCTCAGGGTCATTCGCTCTTCCAACTCGTCCCCGAGCTGACCCAGGACAAGCTTCCCCGGCAATTGATCGAGGCTGACCTTCAACCGTTCGTGCAAAACCTCCACATCGCGGTACCGGCCAAGTGTCTTTGCAAGCGATTTCAGCTCCCTTTCCAGATCCTTCACCGCGGCCTGCGCGAAAAGCTCGCTATAACCATGCAGCACTGCACGGATTCGGCGAATCTGGGACCTCATTTGGTGGACTGAATCGTCCCGGGCGAGGCGTACGTGGGAGTCCTGGAGGAGCATCTCAGCCACCTGCTCCTCCAGATAAAGGAGCACTGGTGTCACTGCAGGACCACTATCGCTGGGCGCTTCACGTTCTGTCTGTTCCGACGTAGGCCAAGCGTCGCCCAACGCAGTAGCCAGCTTGGAGGTACGCTCGCTCGGCTTTGCTCCGGCCTGGGAAAGTTGCTGTGTCAGTGTGCGCAGCAGGGTGTCGTCACCGTCGTCAGTTCCATCCGGTGCCAGCTCCACCTCCCATTCCCGCCAGGTCATATCGCGCGGTTCGCCGAGCATCGACCGGGCGCGGACGCGGTCATCCACAAAGTCGGCCATGCGGTGGCCATCCTTGCCGTACAAGGAGTAGCTGGTACGTTCCGTGTTCAGAGTTGCGATGGCGGCCACTGCATGACCCCGGGTGTAGGCCAGTATGCGGTCCATGAGTTCAACCGGGACAATATCGGCAGTACCCAAAGGTGCCTGAATCTCCGTTCGCCGTCCCGCGCTATGTGGGAGCTTCAAGTGCCAGCCTGCATCGGGTCCGCCCGTGCGGCGGCGCAGCGTGATCCCGCGGGCGGCGAGAGCCAAATGCCGTGTATCGAAGTAGACGGCTTCCAGGTTGTACGTGTCAGGCTCACCCGCCCGGCTTACCCCGTCAATCGCGTCAAGGCGTGGCAGCGGCGTGGACGCTTCGGCGTCGAATTTCTGCTCAGCTTCCACACTCCAGGACGTTGCCATCGCTGTCAGAACTCCTTCTGCCGCTGATCTTAGCTATGCCGCGAGGGCCGGCCCTTGTGGTGGCCGGCCCTCGCTAGGGCTACTGATGATTCGATATCCAGTTTGAGCCAGTCCTCAGCCTGGCGCCAGAGTGCCTAGAGACCAGGAGCACGCGGCTGGGGCGGCTCGGCAGGCCCCTCATTGGCTGCGGGGGCTGAGAGATCCGGGTCGACGGACGGGAATTCAGCTGTTGCCGCTCCCCCGCTGCCCAAAGGTTCACCGGTGTCATCAACATCGCCCCCGGACACCGTGCCGCGCCAAGCACCCGTTTCATGGCCTTGGGCTTCAATGAACTTCTTGAACTTGTCCAAATCCGCGCCAACCCGGAGGCTGTCCGCACCAAGGGCTGAACCCGCCTTCTCAGCAAGGCCCTCGGGTTCCCAGACAATCTCAACGTTCACCCGCGTGCGGCTGGCGTCGAGGGGCTCAAAGCTTACGGTGCCGCCGTTGCGGGGCCCGTCAACGCTGGCCCAACTCACCAAGGTATCCGGGACTTGCTCTATGATCTGCGCGTTGTACTCGCGCTTCACTCCACCCACGTTGGTTGAAAAGTGCAGGCCGGTCTCGTCAATCTGCTGTACGGCCTCCACTCCATTCATGAACTGGGGGAACGCCTCAAACTGTGTCCACTGGTTGTAGGCGACAGATACGGGGACATCCACTTCGACTGATTTATGGACGGTAGCCATAGATTTTGCTCCTTCGATCTCGTCTCGGGTGCTCATGCTGTACTGCTGGTGGCGCGCCAGCCAGCTGGCTGCTTAACCAGTGGCGCGCCTGTCTAAAGCGCGCCAGCCAAAGCTCTTAGCCGGCGTCGAAACTTTCTTCGTCATCGTCGTTGGGAGACTCTTCCTCAGGAAGGTCGTTGCCGCTTCCGTCCGGAAGGTTGCCGTTATTGCCGTCAGGCAACGAGGACTGCTCCGCGTGGGCCTGCTCCTCAGTACCGCCGAATCGGCCGGCACCGGGCTCGCCCGCACTGTCTGAGTCCTCAGGATTCAGGTGGCTGAGGTTTGGCGCGCCAGTGCCCTCTCCGAGGGAAGCCTCCTCGATATCTTCTTCCACGCGGGGCTGTGCCTGCCCTCCGCCGGCTTCCTGCTCCGCGGTAGGAGTGCCGTAGCCTCCCACTTCCTCTTCCGGTGTGGCATTCTGCTTGTCCATGTGAACTGTCCTTTCCCTGAGCGGTGGAACGTGTTAATGGAACACTTCGAACCTATAAGGCCCCTTGGTGGCATGTCCATGCCTTTGACGATAATAGTCAGCAAACTTAGTAAAAGGCTATTCGGGGCTAGGATGCCGCCGCGGGTTGGATGCCGCCGCGGGTTGGATGCCATCACGGCAGGCGCCATCAGCGCGTGCGGCATGAGCGGGCGGGCTTGAGTGCGCGCGGGCGCCAACGCGCCAACGAGGTGTCCTGCGGATCTACTTAAGACGGCTGTGGAATCTCACAGCCACCCTGAGGATCCAAGCCTGTGTAATTCAGCGGGCCGGCAACGATATTTAGCGCTATGGTGGCAAACTGCGAACACTGCGCGGGCGGTGATGTGAAATATCCCCGCTGACCGGCAGCAATAGCTCCAATAATGAGCCACACCACCACCAACAACCCGATGATTGAACCGATTCGCATCTTTTTCCCAATCGCTAAGACAAGGCCCGGCAATTAGCAGCAGACCACAGATCCTGGTTTGCCACGAGAGCGCGGCCGCGGAGGGGATATCTCCTGCTCGCGGCCGCGCTGGTGCCGATCAATCCGTAGGATTTGTTTCGGTAGTCAGACCACGCGGGTCCGCGGTCTTCTCGTCCTTTTCTTCGGCTGGTCCGGGCGGACTGGCCGATTCGCTGGGACCGGTATCGACGGCGTCGTCCGGACTTTCCGACGAAGCATCACCTGCAGGCACTTGGCTGCTCTGGCCGGGCGTCCCCGGATCCCTGGGAATGGGGTTGCCGGGGGTGGTGGTCCCATCGCGAACTTGGGCAAAACCTGCAACTTCGCTTGGGTCTGTTGTCATACGCGCGACCGGCCTCGGCCTACTACCCAGCCAATCAGTGCCAGCACCAGCAGGATGATTCCCACCCACAGCAGGAAGCTGAGGGCCTGATTGAATCCGCCTACCAAGAGCAAGATGATCGCTATAACACCGGCGATTATTAAGAGAGTGTTCATTGAGCTACGCATCCCTTTCAATAACTGTTGTCTATTCAGGAAGGCGTCCGCTGGTACTCCATTACTGAAGCGCCACCCATGCCAACGGGCACCGATGAGAGAATTTCTTCCCTATATCGCTTACGTACCCCCACGGAATTAGTTCAAACGGACCCTCTGCCCGTGAAGGGGTACGTACATAGCATCATGATAGGCGCGCATTAGGCCGGAACGAAGTATTCAGAGAGGAAACTTAGTAGCCCTTTGTGGAGAACGCTCCCAAGGCGCGGCTGATCTCCAAAGCAGTCCCCGCCGCCGCCTCGCCGTACTCCTGGTACTTGGCCGGAACAATTCTGCTTGATGGTCCGGAAATGGAGATAGAGCCCGCCGCGACACCGCCCGTGCCCAACAAGGGAACACCGATTGATGTGATTCCTGTGCTGAGGCCTTGCTCGTTGATGGAGTACCCCCGGGCCCTGGTGTCTGCGATCATCGCCCGAAGCCGGGCAGGGTCTACTACGGTCTGGGGCGTCAAAGCTTCCAGCGGACCGGCCAGATATTCATCCACAAATGCGTCGTCGGCTGCCGAAAGGTAGGCCATCCCCGTGGAGGAAGCGTGCATGGGGAGCCGCGACCCCAGGGGCAGGAACGCCCGGAGAACGTGCGGGGTGTCCAGTCGCTCGATGATCAGCATGTATCCGCGGTCCGGCACGGCCAGGTGAACGGTCTCGGTGGTGTCCAGCTGCAGCGCGTTCAGTGGGCCCATGGCGGCATCACGAATGACCGAGCCGCTGCTTCCACGGCTCGCAACAGCAAAGGCGTGGTTGGTCAGCACCCATTTGCCGGCCTGGGACTCCGACTGAGTTACCCACCCCAATTCACCCAGTGTCCTGAGCATGCGCAGCACCGTCGCCTTGGGTACATCCACCTCGCGGCTCAGCTCGGACAGGCCTGCCGGCTGGTTGTCCGAGACAGCCTCCAATACACGAATCGCCGTGACCACGCTCTGCGTACTCATCCACACTCCTGCTTGACCGACTTCCCTCAGTGCCCTACATTACAGGCGAATTCCCAAAATGAACCAACGGTTCATCCAGTGAACCGATGAAGCAAGCGCAAGTTTTGAAGGCACGAAAGGTGCACACCATGCTCAAACCACTCCGCGGGATAACCGTTATCGACCTCAGCCGTGCCCTCGCCGGCCCCTACTGCACCGCGCTCCTGGCCGACATGGGTGCCAGGATCATCAAAGTGGAAAGCGTCAACGGCGGTGACACGGCCCGCCAGTGGCCCCCGTTCCAGGACGGCCATAGCTTGTACTTCGACTCCGTTAACCGCAACAAAGTCTCCGTGTGCATCGACTTCTACTCTGAAGAGGGACGCGAAATCCTCTCAGGCTTGATCGCCGACGCGGACGTCCTGGTGGAAAACTTCAAGCCCGGCACACTGGAGAAAATGAGCTTCACTCCTGCCCGGCTGGAAGAGCTGAACCCGGGGCTCGTAGTGGGATCCGTGACCGGATTCGGCAATACCGGCCCCCTCAAGGACGACGCCGGCCTGGACCAGGTCATCCAGGGTATGTCCGGGCTGATGTCGGTGACAGGCCCCGGACCGGGCTCGGCCTACCGCGTAGGTGTGCCCATTGTGGATATCACCTCCGGAATGATCTGCGCGTTTGGAATCGTGGCCTCGCTCATGGGTGCACGGAACGGCGAGCGTCCCAGCCGGGTGTCCACGTCCCTTCTGGAAACCGCACTGAATTTGTCCGCTTTCCAAGGACAGAAGGCACTTAGCCTCGGCCAAGCGCCCACACCGCAGGGCAATAACCACCCTGTGATTGCCCCTTACGGCATGTTCGCCACAGCCACGGAGTCCATCAATATTGCTGTGGGAAGCGACAAGCAGTGGCGGGCGTTCTGCGGCTTGATCGGTGTTCCCTGGGCTGTAGAGGACCCCAGGTTCGTTACCGGGGCGGACAGATCTGCCAACAGGGATCAGTTGTCGGAGCTCATCGAAACTGCCCTGGCGGCCAAATCCGCCGCCGAGTGGGTTCCTCTGATCAGCCAGGCCGGGATCCCTTGCGGCCCTATTTATGACTACACGCAGGCCCTCGCCTCGGAGCAGGTTTCTTCTTTGGGACTGGTGCAACGCCGCGAGCGCCTGGACGGCTCCGAGCTCCCCTTGCTCCGTGGCCCCCTCAGCCTGAATGGCGAGGCCAGCGAGGTCCTCTCGCCCCCACCGCTTCTGGGCGAGCACACCGCGGATGTACTGATGGAGTTTGGAATGACGCACGACGACGTCACCCGGCTTGAGCGCGAAGGCCGCATCATGTGCGGGCCGGCAAAGATTGGAGCACAGCGATGACCACGGTTTCCGACGTCAGGGCAGGCCGTATGTCCGTCTCGATCATTGATGGCGTGGCCACCGTGGAGATCTGCAACCTGGCACAGCGGAACGCCCTGACCCGGGGTATGTGCTTGGAAATCCAGGAACTCATGCCACGCCTGGACGCCGATCCGGATGTTGCGGTGGTGGTGCTGAGGGGTGCCGGGGACACGTTCTGCGCCGGGGCTTCCATCAGTGAGCTGGCGTCGGTCCTGGTGGATCCTCAACCGGACGGCACCTCCGTGGATCATCTCAGTGGGGCCGATGCAGCCATCGCTTCCCTGTCCAAGCCTTCCGTCGCTTTGGTGGATGGCGCCTGTATGGGCGGCGGCTGGCAGATCGCTTCGGCTTGCGACTTCATCATCGCCAACGAACGTGCGGTGATCGGGCTGACTCCGGCCAAGATCGGGATCATTTACCCCCGCCCGGGCATCGAACGGCTCGTCCGCCTTGTGGGACATGCCAACGCCAAGTACATCCTCCTCACCGGACTGACGTTCAGCGCAACCGAGGCCCGGGCGCTCGGGCTGGTGGCCGACGTCGTGCCTTCCGAATCCTTTGAGGACAAGTGCGCAGCACTTGTCAGCACGCTGCGGAGCCGCTCCCGGTTCTCCATGCATGCCATGAAAAGACTGATGAACGCCGCCCCATCCGATGTTGATCGGGAATGGGCTGAGGCTTGGTCGGCGATGCCGGACAGCCCGGATATGGGGATCGGCATCAGCGCATTCCTGAATCGGGAACAGCCCCGCTTCACGTGGCGGCCTGTGGACTAAGCTGCCCCGTGATGTGATCTGCGCCTCAATCGGCACAAGTGGCGCCCTCCCCGCGTTGTACATGGAACGAGTTGTACAGAAGACGAAGGGAGGGCTCATGCTCATTGTTCTGACGGGAATTGACGGCTCAGGAAAAACGACGGCGGCCCATGCCTTGGTCGATTCCGCTCGAGCTGAAGGACGAAGCGCCCTGCTGCTCAGTAATCACGCCGCCCGGCGCCGACTATCGCTGTGGTCTGAACGTTTCGGTTGGCAGCTGCCACCGCGCGTATTGGACGTCATTGAAACCGGCGTTCGATTGTTCAACGTGCTGGTCAATCATGCGCGGGCCCGGCATTTTGATGGCTTGGTGGTGATGGACCGCCATCTCCACTGCCAGCTGGCACTCCGGAAAGCATACGGCTTGCGGCGTGGGCGGCTGCTTCCGTGGCTGCTGGAGAAGCTGCCCGCAGCCGACGCTCACGTTCACTTCGACGCAGATCCCACCGTTGCCCACGCGCGGGTCATGGCCCGTGGCACGGACAAGGAAACCGTGGCGGATCTGCGGGCGTTCCGGGAGGCATACCGTTCGCTACCCGAGTATGAAAACTTTGTTGAGGTGGACGCCAACGGCAAACCCGGCGACGCCCTGGCCCAGCTGAACCGCGCGATCACATCTGCCACCAAACCCCCCGCCCGCTCTCCCAACTGAGTCGCATCAGAGCGCGTTTTGACGGCTCAAAACGCGCTCTGCTGCTACCCAGTTGGGCAGCCCGTCACCTTCTGGCCACGTGACCACTTGACTGGTTCCCCATTCCACGACAAGTAGGCTCGCCCCATGCGCACATTTGGCAAACACTCCCATGGAAGTCACCAATGATTTCAGAGGCCCGAATCGGTCGCGGCTCTCAGAAGGTCATCGCTAGCGTGGTGGGCCTGCTCTGTTTCTTCATCATTGCAACGGCCATTCCCAGCGGAGTTCTGATGATGAGCGCAGCGCTGGTTGCGGCGATTGCGCTCCTGACAGTTTCGGTACTCCGAATAAGCGTGACCATCGAAGCGACAGGCCAGAACCTGACGGTCAAATGTCGGCCGTTCTACTCCAAGACAATTCCGCTGCAGGACATCGTTGATGCCTCCCCTGCGCCATCCAGTTCCATGATCGAAGGCTTCGGCGTCCGGTACTTGGGCCAGCGAACGTGGGGGCTGCTGGTCGGCGGTCCGGCCATCGTCCTGGAGACCCCCAGCCGCACGTAGCTCATCTCCACGCAGGACCCCGAGTCCACAGCAGCGTCCATCCTGACCCATGCTGGCAAACTGAGGGACAGATGACGGCCTATTGAGCCCTCAGTAGAGCGTTTGCTGTTACCCAGGTGGGTGCGCAGGTACGTTATTCTCTCGGCCGCATCAGCGGCGGGTTCAGTACCGCGCGGGTGGGCTGGCCCGGCGTCGGACGCGCCTCGGGGGCGAGCCTGAACAGGGCAGCCGGCCGACCGGCGTCGCCCGTTGTCATTCGTCCTGTGTCCTCCAGGAAGCCCGGCGTTCCGGTGGCTTTTCTGTGGAAGTTCCGCGGGTCAAGGCGCGTCCCCCACACTGCCTCGTACACTGCGCGGAGCTGGGCGATGGTGAATTCCTCGTCGCAGAATGCGGCGCCCAGGGGTGAGTATTCGAGTTTGGACTTTGCCCGCTCCAAGGCGTCGTCAAGGATGCGTGCGTGATCGAAGGCCAGCTCGAGCTTCCCGTCAAGGATGTCCCGCACCGGATACCACGCGGCATGTTCAGCGTCGCTGCCCGCCGACAACAGCGGAAAGTCCGGTGCCAGGAGCAGGTGCGCCACAGTGAGGACGTCACCGCGGGGGTCGCGCCCCTTCGGGCCGTAACTGCCCAACTGTTCCAGGTGTCCCGGAAGATGCTCGACGCCGGTTTCCTCCGCGAGCTCCCGGCCGGCTGCCTCAAACAGTTCCTCGCCGGCGAGAACGAAACCGCCGGGGAGCGCAGGCTTGCCCTTGAAGGGGTCGATGAGGCGGGTGATGAGAAGGACGTTCAACTCGCCGTCGCGCACAGTCAGGGCGACGACGTCGACCGTCACCGGGAAGCGTTCGGGCGCTGGATGGGATGCAGGCATGCATCAATTCTAGATAGTTATCGTCATGTTGACAATAAAGCTTGGTGACTCTATTGTTTAGTTATCGTCAACTTGACGAGAAACAAACGAAAGAGGCGAACATCATGGCAATCATCAAGCGCTACCCCTGGATCAGCCACTTCCTTGGCAGCCCCACCGGTTACGTCGTACACCTCCAGAAAGGGACAGTCAGGCACCAGGGCGTGGGTCAGGCATTCTTCTTCCGCCCCGCAAACTCCGTCCTCAGCGAGGTTCCTGTGGACGATCAGGAACTGCCCACCCTCTTCCACGCCATCACCCGCGACCACCAGGACGTCAGCGTTCAGGCCAATGTAACCTACCGCTTCATTGATCCCGTGGCCGTCTCCACCCGACTCGACTTCGGGCTCCAGACCGCCGGCAAAGCACCTGCAACCGGACGCGAGCAGGTGTCCACCATCATCGGCCAGCTCTGCCAGAGCCACGCGATCGACCAGATCGCCACCACCACACTGGCCGAAGCATTGGCACGCGGAGTCAGCCAACTCCGTCTGGTGCTGACCGACGCACTCCGTGCCGACGCGAGGCTCCAGTCCACCGGCATCGAAATCCTCGGCGTTCAGGTCCTCGCTATTCGCCCCGAAGCCGACGTGGAACGTGCCCTGCAGACACCCGTGCGTGAACAGCTCCAAGCCGAAGCGGACCGGGCCGTGTACGAGAGGCGGGCAGTCGCCGTCGAACGCGAACGCACTATTTCCGAAAACGAGATGGCGAGCCAGATTGAACTCGCCGTCCGGCGGGAGAACTTGGTGGCCCAGGAGGGTGCCAACGCCCGCCGCGCCGCCGAAGAGAAAGCTGCCGCCGGTCTGATTGAGGCACAGGGTTCAGCTGAACGAAAAGGTATTGGCGCCGAGGCTGAAGCACACCAGATCCGGTTGGTGGGCGAAGCAGCAGCGGCCCGCGAAGCAGCAACCATGGAGGTCTACCGCGGCATGGAACAGGCCACGCTCCTCGCGTTGGCACTCAAGGATGCGGCCGGCAGCCTGCCGAACATCGGTAACCTCACCATTACCCCGGACCTGCTCAGCGGAGCACTTGCCGGCCTGTTGAAGGAACCCAACGCAACAGCCGAAGCCAAGTAAGGTCACCCCATGGCAACCCCGCGCATCGTCATCGTCCACCGGCGGACGGAACTCCAGGAACTCCTGGACCGGCACGCTACCCGCGGCCAGGCCGAATTTTTCCTCCGCACCCGCGGCCGCAGCATCCAGGACGTTCAAGACCGGCACGATCGGCTCACTTCCGCCCTCGCCACCATCAGGGCTTCCGTACCATCTGATTGGCGGCAGGCCGAAGTGGAACGTGCCGACCTCAGCCGCTTCCTGCTCACCGCCGAGGACATCATTGCCGTGGTGGGGCAGGACGGGCTCGTAGCGAATGTCGCTAAATACCTGAACGGGCAGCCGGTGATCGGAATCGACCCCGAGCCCGGCGCCAACCCCGGCGTCCTGGTCCGGCACACCCCTGCAGCGGCCGCGGCCCTTCTGGGGAGTGGAGACGTTGCCCGCCTTCGCTGCCAAAATCTCACCACCGTGACGGCAACGCTCGACGACGGTCAGCAGCTTTCGGCGCTCAACGAAGTTTTCATCGGGCACGCCTCACACCAATCCGCCAAGTACTCCATCACCGTTCCGAGCGTCACGGTTCCAGGCGGGCAGAACGAGCGGCAGTCGTCGTCGGGCCTTATCGTTTCCACGGGCACCGGCGCCACGGGCTGGTGCGCCTCGATCGCCTTGGAACGCGGAGGGCGGGCCCTCCCGGCACCCACCGATCCGCGGCTCGCGTGGTTCGTCCGCGAAGCATGGCCCTCCCCCGTCACTGGAGCTTCACTGACCGAGGGCATCCTGGAAAGCGGCGAGGTTCTGCGGATTACCGTCGCTTCCGATCAGCTGGTGGTCTTCGGCGACGGCATGGAAGATGACCGGCTCACGGCATCGTGGGGGCAGGAGATCACGGTGCAGTTGGGGCAGAAGCCGCTACGGCTGGTGGCATGACGTCCACTGACCCAGCCGATTGATAGGCATAAACTATCGGAGCCCCCACCCAGGATCCGAAGGAAACCCATGGACACGCGAAAGCTCAAGTACTTCCTCGCCGTCGTCGATCATGACGGGTTCAACCGGGCAGCCGAGCATCTCCTCATTGCGCAACCGTCGCTGTCCCAGACCATAGCCGGCCTGGAGAAGGAACTCGGCGTTCCGCTCTTCCACCGCATCGGCAGGCGGGCCGTGCTGAGCGAGGCGGGCAAGGAGTTGGTGGGACCAGCCAGGCTGGTGATGCGGGACCTGGATGCAGCACAGGCAGCCGTCCAGTCCCTGCGTGGGATCCGCAGCGGGAAGCTGGACATCATCACCATGCCCTCCCCGGGAATCGAGCCCCTGACCTCCATGATCTCGGCGTTCACGCAACGCCATCCGTCCGTTCGGCTCAATGTTGGTGCGGCTTTCACTCCGGAGGAAGTGATCGAGTCGGTGCGCAGCGGCAGCCACGAGGTAGGGCTGGCCGGTTCTTCGACGCCGGTGAAGGTACCCGGCGTCGAGGTCCTTGAACTGGAGCGGCAACCGCTCATCCTAATCGTCAATCCACGGGCGGACACGTTCCCCTCCACCCACACAGCGATCCAGCGCGAGGAGCTCGGCGGCCACCGGCTGATCGCCAGCCAGCGGGGATCACTCATGCGCTGGCTCGTGGATGATGCGTTGGCCCATGGCGTGGAGGTGGAGATCGTGGTGGAAGTTGCCCACCGGACCTCCATTTTGCCGCTGGTCCTGGCCGGTGTGGGGCATGCCGTGATGCCGTCGTCGTGGGCGCCTACTGCCCATAAGGCCGGGCTCCGGACCTTGCTGGTGGAACCGGTGAACTACCTGGATGTCGCGGTGCTCAGCCGGAAGGAAAACCTCACCCCTGCGGCCAAGGCCTTCCTACAGGTTGCTGCCTCCCACACCGCCAGCACTGCTGGGACCAGGGACTGATAGGTACTACCTATCAGCCGTATCGAAACCTGGTCTTGGACGCCGACTACCCCTCCGCCGTCTACTTGAAGAGGAAGAACAGTGTGACCCGGCTAACAGGCTCACTGCTAACAAACTCAACGAGGAGGTAGGCATGAGCGCCACCCAGATATTCAGCATCGCATCGATCCCCGCCGACGGCATAGGCAAGGAAGTTGTTTCCGCCGGCCGCCGCGTATTAGACGCTCTGGCTGAGAACTCCAACGGCAAGTTCGCGTTCGACTGGACCGAATTTCCGTGGGGATCGGAGTACTACGCAAAGACCGGGCTCATGATGGATCCCAAGGGCCTGGAAGCCCTGAAGGACTTTGACGCCATCTACTTTGGAGCCGTTGGCTGGGAGAACGTACCGGACCACATCAGCCTCTGGGGCCTGCGGCTGAACATCACGCAGAACTTTGACCAGTGGGCCAACATCCGCCCGGTCAAATTCCTCCCCGGCGTCCAGTCCCCACTCCGCAAGGCTGACAACACCGAACTCGACTGGGTGGTTGTCCGCGAGAACAGCGAAGGCGAATATGCCGGCCTTGGTGGTCGCAACCTGAGCGGCCGAGGCCCCGGCAACGAAGTCGCCCTTCAGACTGCGCTCTTTACCGAAAAGGGCTGCGAGCGCATCATGCGTTTCGCGTTCGACCTCGCCCGGACCCGCACCGTGAAGAAGGTTTCCTCGGTCACCAAGTCCAACGCGCAGCAGTACGGCATGGTGCTCTGGGACGAAGTCTTCAACCGCGTGGCCCTGGACTACCCGGATGTGCAGACCGAGAGCGTGCTGGTCGATGCGATGAGCGCCAAATTCATCCTCAAGCCCGAGGACCTGTCGGTGGTGGTGGCGTCCAACCTTAATGCCGATATCCTCTCGGACCTCGGCTCGGCACTGGCCGGTAGCCTTGGCCTGGCCGCCAGCGCCAACCTGAACCCGGAGCGCCGCTTCCCGTCCATGTTCGAACCGGTCCACGGCTCCGCACCGGACATCGCCGGCCAGGGAATCAGCAACCCGATCGGTGCGATCGCCAGCGCCGCGCTCATGCTGGACCACTTCGGCCTGCATGAGGAAGCCCGCCGTGTGGAGGCCGCCATCGAAGCCGCCACCGGTTCAGGCCACTTGACCCGCGACGTCGGCGGCGACGCCACTACCGAGGATGTCACCGAGGCCATCATCAAGGCACTGGTCACCACTCTCGCAACCGTCTAAAGCGCGGACTCAAACGTTCGACGGCGGCCGGCCCGCCGCCGTCGAACGTTCCCTTCAGTTTCACTCCAGAGACATTCCACAACGAGGTAGGAATCATGGACCACAGCAGCACCCACGGCGCAGCCGCTTCCGGCACATCAGCCACTTCAGGCACCAAGGCGCCACCAAAGACCCGCTGGTACAGGCAGTTGTACTTCTGGGTATTGACCGCAATCGTTGTCGGCATCCTGGTCGGATGGCTTGCCCCCGCGGCCGGCATCGCCATGGAACCGATCGGTACCACGTTCGTGGATGCGATGAAGATGCTCATCGGACCCATCGTCTTCCTGACCATCGTGGGTGGCATCGCCAGCGTGGCTGACCTGAAGAAGGTGGGAATGACGGGTTTGAAAGCCCTGACCTACTTCCAGATCGGGACCATCTGCGCCATGCTTTTCGGCCTCGTGGCCATCAACATCTTCCGGCTCGGTGACGGCGTCAACGCAGATGCGAGCACCATCGAAACCTCCGACTCCGCTGCCAAGCTAATCGACGCCGGCCAGCACCAGGAATGGTGGCAGTTCCTGACGCACATCATCCCCGAAAGCATGGTCTCGCCCTTCGTTGAAGGCAACATCCTGCAGATCATCTTCATCGCAGTGATCTTCGGCATCGCCCTGAACGCCATGGGCAAGGTCGGTGCCCCCGTGCTGGACGGCGTCCAACGCCTCACCAGCGTGATGTTCAAAATTCTGGGCTTCATCATGAAGGCCGCCCCGCTGGGTGCCTTCGGGGCCATGGCCTACGCCGTGGGCAAATACGGGGTTTCCTCACTGACCAGCATGGGCGGACTGATCGCACTGTTCTACGTCACCTCGATCCTGTTCGTCGTGATCGTCCTCGGCTCCGTCATGGCGTTCCTGAAGCTGAATATCTTCACCATGATCCGCCACCTCAAAGAGGAATACATGCTCATCCTGGGCACCTCCACCGCCGAGCCAGCCCTCCCCGGCCTGATGCGCAAGCTGGAGCACGCCGGCGTGAAGAAGGAGACCGTTGGCTTGGTAGTCCCCACCGGCTACAGCTTCAACCTGGACGGCGCCGCGATTTACCTCTCCCTCGCCGCCCTCTACATCGCCCAGGCCACCAACACGGACCTCACCATCGGCCAGCAACTGGGCCTCCTCGCCGTCATGCTCCTGACCTCCAAGGGCGCGGCAGGCGTTGCGGGCGGCGGGTTTATCGCCCTCACCGCAACACTGACCACCCTTGGCACCATCCCCGCGGCCGGCATCATGCTCATCTTCGGCATCGACAAGTTCATGTCCGAATGCCGCGCCCTGGTGAACTTCACCGGCAACGCCGTCGCCACGCTCTTCATCGCCTGGTGGGACCGCACCCTCGACGCCGACCGCGCCCGCCGGGTCTTCCGCGGCGAACCGGTAGAACCGTTGCCCGCCGAGGACCCCGTCCACGCTGACCAGGTCACCGACATCGACGACGACCTGATCGAGTACGGGCACCACGGGCCAAAGGACCCCTCATCTGGTGCGGGACCAGCCTCGGACCATGGACCATCCAGGCCAGCCGCCTCAGCCGACCGCCGCCCCGCCTACTCGGAGACAGTCTGAGATGACCCGCACCGTTCTCATTGCTCCCGACAAATTCAAAGGCAGCCTCACCGCCGCCGAAGTAGCCGTTGCACTGGCAGCAGGGCTCCGCTCAGCAGGGTCGGATGGTTCCGGAACGGTCCACTGTGAGCTCCTTCCCCTCGCAGACGGAGGTGACGGCAGCGTGGACGCCGCCGTCGCCTCCGGCTTCTGCCGCCACTCCGTCACCGTCACCGGCCCCACCGGGCAGTCGGTTCACGCCACCGTAGCGTTCGACGGCGTTACGGCAGTGGTGGAGGTCGCCAACACCTGTGGCCTGGCCGTCTTGCCGGGCTCCGCCCTTGCCCCACTGGATGCTTCAAGCCGTGGGTTCGGCCAAGCCGTCCGGTTCGCGTTGACGCTGGGTCCATCCCGGGTTGTGCTGGCTTTGGGCGGCAGTTCCAGCACCGACGGCGGCATGGGAATGCTCACCGCCCTGGGCCTGGAGTTCCTGGACAACTCCGGTTCTTTGCTGGAGGGCACCGGCCGCTCGCTGCCCCGCCTCCACTCGGTGACCGGCTCCCTCATCCCGGAGCTGGACGGCGTCGAACTCATCCTCGCCACAGACGTCCACAACCCCCTGCACGGGCCCACCGGCGCGGCGGCCGTTTTCGGCCCCCAGAAGGGCGCCACTCCCGCCGAGGTCTCAACACTCGACGCCGGACTGGTCCACTTCGCTTCGGTCCTCACCGACGCCGGACTCGCTGATCCCGGACTTGCCCACCACCCCGGCGCCGGAAGCGCCGGCGGCATCGGCTTCGCTTGCCTGCTCCTCGGCGCAGAGCAGGTCTCCGGCGCAGACTATTTCCTGGACCTTCTGGACTTCGACACCCGCAAAGACGCCTGCGATCTGGTCATCACCGGTGAAGGAAGCATCGATGAGCAGACGCTGGCCGGAAAGCTGCCCGCCGCCGTCGCCCGCCGTTCCCTTGGGCGGCCCATCGTCGCCGTCGCGGGACGCTCACTGCTGGCACGTGAACAGTGGGCCGAAATGTCCCTGACGTCCGTCTACGCACTGACCGACTACACGGACAGGGACTCCTCCAAGGACCCCGGGTTGTCGGCAGAGTTGCTGCGGTTTATTGGGCGGGAGATCATCGAGGACGTGTTGGGGATGGCACGGGCCTGAAGGCTCGACCAGTGGAAATCCCGTCCTACATGGTTTTTTCCGAGCCCTCCGCTAAGGTTTGGCTCACGTGTCGAAATCTAGACCATGGGGGTCAAATGGAATTTGCAGAGCGACTGTCAGCTTTGGCCGCGAAAGTGCGACAGCAACGAGGCGTGATCGAGACTGAAGAGGCAACAAAAAATGCATTCGTGATGCCCTTTATCTCCTCGATTCTCGGCTACGACGTCTTCAATCCACTGGAAGTTGTCCCTGAGTTCACCGCCGATGTTGGCGTCAAGAAGGGTGAAAAAGTTGACTATGCCATCGTGAAAGATGGCGAAGTACAGATACTCATTGAGTGCAAGAAGTCGATTGAGCCTGTTAAAATTGAGCATGCGTCACAGCTGTTTCGATATTTTGCCGTGACCAATGCGCGGATCGCCATCCTGACCAATGGTGAGATTTATCAGTTCTTTACTGATCTCGATGCCCCAAACCGCATGGATGCTAAGCCTTTCCTCATCCTGGATTTGAACGACATAGACGAGAGTCTCCTGCCTGAACTTCAGAAACTTTCCAAAGATGTCTTTGATCTGGATTCCATTATCAGTGCGGCAAACGAGCTCAAATACATCGGTGAACTGAAGAGAACTCTCGCAGCGCAGTTCCGCGAGCCCGAAGACGAATGGATCAAGTTTTTGACCTCCCGCGTTTATACGGGCGCGTATACCCAGCGAGTGCGCGAGCAGTTCACGGCATTGGTCAGCAAAGCCACAAAGCAGTTTCTGAATGACCAAGTCAACGAACGATTGAAGAAAGCCCTTGGCGCTCAAGCCTATGCGCCCACTGACGAAATCGCATCTGCGGCAGTGTCGAGTCAGCCCGCGGCAGAGGCGGACCTTGCAGAAGTCGACGCCGTCGAGACAACACTTGAAGAAATCGAGGGATACCAAATCGTTAGGGCCATCGTTTGCAGTGAAGTGAAGCCGACCAGGGTTGTACAACGCGATGCTAAATCGTATTTTGCGGTGCTTTTGGACGACAACAATAGGAAGCCAATAGCCCGCCTTCACTTCAACCGATCCCAGAAATACATCGGCGTGTTTGACGCAAACAAAGAAGAGACCAGAGTTCCGATCAGTTCACTGGAGGAGATCTACGAACACTCAGAAGTTCTCCGGGCCAGCGTAAAGAGCTACCTCTGACCCTGGGGCGGGAGGCGAATATTCACCTCTCGCCCCCCCAACGCCCATTAATCCATTCGGTGTAGTATGGGTGGCTTGCCCGCCTAAATTAGGCGGCACTCCGTTCAGACTCATACCAGGAGCCTCGTGAGCCACCCTGAGAACACTGCCCAGACTTCCGCCCCAGCCCCGAACCCTCCTAGAACGCCCGGCCGGGTCGCCTTGTGGGGGTGGTTGATCGGTCTTCTCGCCGGCATTGTCGGTCTGGTGCCATGGTGGATCACGGGCGGCACACTGCCACTTCAGAACTTGTGGGCCACACAAGTGATGCCAGCTCAGATGCCTCCCGCTCTCCTACCCCTGAGCCAGTACGAGGCGACGACCATTGTCGCGCTGCTGACGGTTGGCGGAGCATTGGCCGGGCTTGCTGTTCGCATCTGGTCACCCGCCCGCAGTCGACTCGTCATGGGGTGCACGGCTGCCGGTGTTTTCGCGGTGCACTTCACAGCCACCGTCCAATCATTTTCTGTAATGCACCAGGGCCTCGCCACAGGCACCTTGGCCAGCCTTTACTTCGGTGGCCTCCTCGCGGGCGTCGTCGGTTCCGTGATCGCGGCATTTGTTGCCATGCTGCTCATCGCTTCACCCTCCCAGGTCAAAGCCACCATCGGATTCGGGCTCATGGCTGTTCCCTTCACTTCGTGGGCAGTGGTGTGGGTAGTGAGCGTGGTGGGGTTCCTCAATGTACCCACTGCCGTGCCGACCATCGCGCGATGGGTCCCCGCCGTCCTGGTGGGTTCCGCGCTGGCGTGGTGTGGCCTCCGACCCGCCCGTCGAGCGGTTGCTTGGGTGCTTAACCTCGTACTCCTATGGCTGCTTCCGGCACTGTTCACCGCCGTCCAAGCCGTCCTCGGAACCCGAGTGCTGGCCGGAGATATTCCGGAGATGCTGCTGATGGGCAGGCAAGTTCTGTCGGCAGCCCTTGGCCCGGACGGAGGGGCCTTGCCCACGATCCTGCTGGCTCTTGCCATCGGATTGGTGGGCGTCGGCGTCCAGGAAATATTGTCCCGCCGGGGTTCCCGGCAGGGAGCCAGCCAGTAGAGCATCCGCCGGCGGACTCTTGGTTACCGCGGCGACGTTGTAGTCGCCTCCTGCTCTGGCTACCGGGGCAATGGAGGCAGCAGCACCCGCGTCTCACCGACGTCAAGCGTGACCTCACGGGATGAGTCCACGTCTGCGGGAGTCTTGATGACGTAGGTATGTGGGGCCATGTCGGCTGTGCAGGCCTGTGCATCATCGGTCGCGACCTCCAACTTCACGTGCTGTGAATTGAGCACCTGAATCGACGAGGGGAAAGCCGGACAGCTGGAACTGCCGCTGAGGGCGACCGCAAACTTTGCACCGGCGTCCAACCATCCGGCCGCTGGACCCAAGGAAAGGTACGGCTCCTTGGCGTGGGTATCCAGATCAGCGGTAATCGCCTCCGACGGAAGTCCGCCCCTGAAATCAGACTCGGAAATGGACGATGGTGAGGCCGCGCATCCTGCGAGTATCGCGGCCAAGCCCACAACAGTGACACCACATGATTTCCCCATAAAGCCGAGGCTACGCCGTCAACGCAATCCTGTGCGCACCGACGTCGATGTTCAGCAAAACAAAGCAGCGTTCGGGCGATACTTGACTCTGACACTGTGGAAGACGAGAGAACTGAGTCATGTTATCCATCGGAGCTTTCGCGCAGATCGGGCAGGTGACCCATCGGATGCTGCGGCATTGGGACACCGCGGGTTTGCTCGTACCAGCCCACGTTGACGAGTTCAGCGGCTACCGGTCCTATGATCCGTCTCAACTTGAGCGGCTGCACCGCATTGTTGCCCTGCGCCAGCTTGGCTTCGGCCTCAACGACATCTCGTCGATTCTTGACCAAGGCGTCGAGGCTGATCGGATCGCGGCTCTCTTGCGGATTCGCCGCGCAGAAGTTGAGCAGGAACACCGGATCGCTGCTGCAAGGCTCCTGGACGTGCAACGCCGGCTCCATCTCATCGAGAAAGAGAATCACATGTCACAGATTGAAATTATCGAAAAATCCCTGCCGGCCGTACGCTTGGCAGCCCGCCGCGCGGTCGTAGCCGAACAACCCGAGGTTGCAGGCACCGTGGGGCCCGCCTTTGACGCTGTCTCGCAGATCATCGGGGGCGAAAATGGAACGTTGGAGACACCGGTTGCGCTCTACGAGACAGTTGAAGACGGCCTGCAAATCATCGCAGGCTATGCCTATTCGGGACCAGCCCGCGAAGGCTTCGAGATCGTTGAACTGCCCCAGGTCGAGAATGCCGTCTGTGGCGTTCACTTAGGCTCCATGGAACACATTGCGGAGAGCTGGCAGGCGCTTCATTCGGAGATCTTCGCCCGGGGGCTCGTACACTCCGGTCCGTGCCGGGAACTGTACGTCCGGGCGGTGTCAGACGATCAATCCGACTGGGTGACCGAGCTGCAGCAGCCTGTTCGCCGCGCCTGAGGCATCGCGAGGGTTTCCCACAGTTAGTGGTGGACGCGGTCCGAATGCGGAGTCCTGTTATGGACGCCGCATTCGGCAGCTCACAGGCCACCCGCAACAGGTGGCAACAATTCCGTCCGTGGTGTGGTGGCTCGAAGCACGCGTTGGACGTGCAGGCCCGCCCAATCGGGCTCAAAGGCATGGGTGCGAAGGAGCCATCGGTGGAAAACCGGACCCAAGAGCAGTTCTGCAGCTGAGTCCGGATCATCGACACCCCCTTGACGAAGCCGGTCAGCAATTGCCCTGAGTTGAGGCAGCAGCAGCCGTTCCCGATATTGGGAGGCCAGCACCTCATCAGACTGGATGGCTGCGGTGACGGCTCGCAGAAGGGGCTCCTGCGTAGAGTTGGTCAACTCTACGATCGTCGCAACGACGAGTGCTTCCAGGTCAACCGCCAGATCGCCCGAGTTGGGGACGTGGACCATGCCGTCCTCGCCGAAGCTCCGCGCCAGGAGTGCATCGAACAGAATCGCCCCGGTCGAGGGCCAGGTGCGGTACAGCGTTTGCTTGCTCACTCCGGCCCGCGCCGCCACACCTTCCATCGAAATGCTTCCGAGGCCGCCTTCCCGGACCAGGGTCAGTGCCGCCTCAAAGACCAATATTCGAGTTCGCAGACGCGCCATATTCCTAGGGTACCCGCTAAAACGAGACGGTCCGTCCAGTTATTGATATGGTGGAATCATGGCTTCACCCCAAACATGGATGATCTCTGGCGCGAACCGAGGGCTGGGACGCGCTCTGACTCTCGCTGCACTCGAAGCAGGTCATGCAGTAGTTGCTACGACACGAGGTGCTCACTCGCTGCCGGACCACCAACGCCTCCTGGTGCAGGAACTCGATGTTCGCGACCGGCGGGGCGCCTTCGCCGCCGTCGATCAGGCCGTCGCGGAATTTGGGCGGCTGGATGTGCTCGTAAACAACGCGGGATACGGCCTCATCGGTGCGGTAGAAGAAGCAACCGAGGACGAAGCACGCGCCATCCTCGACACGGACCTCCTAGGTCCACTCTGGCTTAGCCAAGCCGCGATTCCGGTCATGCGCCACCAGGGACGTGGGCACATCGTCCAGATCTCAACTGTCGGAGCCGTGGGGACCATGCCTATGCTGGGGCTCTATAACTCGGCCAAGTGGGGCCTGGAGGGATTCACCGAGGCGATGGCTGCCGAGGTGGGCCGGTTCGGCATCCGGGTCACCTTGGCCGAGCCCGGTGCGATCGATACAGACTGGGCCGGCGGCAGCATGCATTTCTGCGCTCCGCTTGCCGCCTATGACGGACTGCGAACCGAACTGTTCGGCACCGCAAGCGTACCTTGGCCGCCGTCGGAAGCCGCCGGGGGAACTTCACCAGAGGATGTGGCAGCCGTGATCCTCGCGCACGTAGGGGACGTAGATGATCCGCGACTTCGACTTCTTATTGGTGACGACGCACCGGGTCAGGTGAAGGCGGCGCTGAAACTGCGTTTCGAAGATTACGAGCGGGACGCCCGCTTCAGCGATCACTAAGCCGGAAGCGGCCTTCGCGCGCCCGTTCCTGGCGACAGCGGATGCTGCTTAGCTGTGCGACTTTCCCCGAAACCCGACGCGAAGGCTGCTCCACAGCTTCCCCGTACGAATCGAGCTGCCAATCTATCGCCAGGCGATCGCCGAACAACCGCCAAACCCAATCCCGGTCGGCTGGGTAGACCGTCCACTCCACGGAGTCGCCCACTTCGATGAGCAGATGATCTTCCGCAATTTGCCAGTCCGTGAGCCACACAAGCATGCAGACACCGGCAGCGTCCAGGGTGCACGATGTGGCGTCGTGTGGGGCCAGGAACGGGGGCGGGACCCCCCGCGCCGGCCCGGCGCCTTACCCCCAATAGCCCTCGAATATCAACCGTTGTCCCCTTGCAGAGCCTCGGGGTAGGGTGACCGGACCGTCCACCACATCACCGTCTGGAACAACTCTGGGAGACACCATGACTCATGTGAGACGTCAATTGGCTGCGGTCACGGCAGCATTGGCACTGACCGCGACGAGCGGCGCGATGGCCAGTCCGGCCTTCGCCGACCCCCGCGAAACCGACAAGACAGCCACGGCCACAGGTTACGGCGGTGCCGTCAGCACGGTAGATCCAGAGGCTTCCGCAGCCGCAATCGAAGTACTACGAAAGGGCGGCAATGCTGCCGACGCCGCCGTGGCCGCAGCAGCAACCCTGGGTGTTACCGAGCCCTACAGCGCCGGCATTGGAGGCGGTGGCTACTTCGTCTTCTATGACGCGAAGACCAAGCAGGTGGGAACTATTGACGGGCGCGAGACAGCTCCGGCGGGTATCAAGCCGGACGCCTTCATCAACCCCGCGGACCCCGACGGCAAGCCCTACAAATTCACACCGGACCTGGTCACCAGCGGAGTCTCCGTGGGCGTCCCCGGCACGCCCGCCACGTGGGAGCGCGCGCTGGAACGCTGGGGAAGCATGGACTTGGGAGACGCGCTGAAACCAGCCATCAAGGTGGCAAACCGCGGTTTTGTTGTGGACCAGACCTTCCGCCAGCAAACGTTGGACAACAAACTCCGCTTCGACGCTTTCACCTCCACACGGGACCTGTTCCTGCCCGGTGGTGACGCTCCCGCCGTCGGAAGTGTCTTCAAGAACCACGATCTTGCGGCGACGTACAGGCAACTGGCCAAGGAGGGCACTGACGCCTTCTACGGCGGCCCTCTCGCCGAGGAAATCGTCAAAACCGTGCAAGCTCCACCCAAGACGGCAACAACAGAGCTTCCTGTCCCCGTTGGTTCCATGACCACCCAGGACCTGGCCAACTACAAGGTGGTGGACCAAGATCCCACAAAGGTTGAGTACCGGGGGTACGACGTCTACGGCATGGCTCCTTCCAGCAGCGGCGGCACCACGGTGGGTGAGTCCCTGAACATCCTGGAAAACTACGACCTCAAGGGCATGACGCCAGTGGATGCCCTGCACCACTACTTCGAGGCCAGCTCGTTGGCCTTCGCGGACCGCGGCGCTTACGTTGGTGATCCTGCTTTCGTGAAGGTCCCCACCAGCACGCTGCTGGACGACGTCTTCGCCAAGGAACGCTCCTGCGAAATAGATCCGGCGGCGGCAGCCCCCAAGCCAGTAGCCCCCGGCAACGTAGAAACATACGACGGCGCGTGCCCGGCTGCTGCTGCACCGCTCGCCAATGAGACGGATACAGAGAACATTTCCACCACCAACCTGACGGTCGCCGACAAGTGGGGCAACGTGGTGGAATACACGCTGACGATCGAGCAGACGGGCGGTTCGGGAATCGTTGTTCCGGGCCGGGGCTTCCTGCTGAACAACGAGCTGACTGATTTCAGCACCGTCTATGACCCCAAGGACCCCAACCGGATCGAACCGAACAAGCGGCCGCGGTCCTCGATGTCGCCCACCATCATTTTGAAGGACCAGAAGCCGTTCCTGGCACTGGGCTCCCCCGGCGGATCGACCATTATCACCACTGTGCTGCAGACCATCCTGAACCGCGTGGACTTGGGCATGACGGTTTCGGAGGCCTTGGCTGCCCCGCGGGCTGCACCCCGGAATGGTGCAACCATCAGTTCGGAGCCAGCCTTCATTGACGCGTACGGCCCTGCGCTGGAGTCGTTGGGGCACGATCTGGTTCCGGCCGGGGACGCTTTCACGTCCGCGGCTGAAATCGGGGCGGCAACCGCCGTCGAGTTCAATCCGGACGGATCTTTGACCGCGGCAGCCGAGCCCCAACGCCGTGGCGGAGGTTCGGCGATGGTGGTGAAACCGGCAAAGCCTGGAAAGTAAACCTTGGCGCAGTAGATCCATTCACGGTTGGCGGTTTTTCCTGACCTCCCGGTTGAACCTCCACAGTGTCACCAAGGACGCGGCCGCTATGAAGATCCCGGAAAGGATGGACCACCACGTTTGCTCTGAATCGGAGACGAAAATGGTCACGGCATAGGCGCCCAGGACCAATGCCAGAAAGAGCCATACCAACGGACTGCGGTTCATTGCGAATTCCTTTATTGAAGTAGATGAAATGTCATGCCAGATCCCGCTTCAGGAACATCCCGAACGCAACCGCTGTAACCACTACAAGCCAGATCATGGCCCCTAGAAAAGAACCTGTGGCTGGTATGTGGATTGCTACGTGGTCAGCCCAGTCAGCGGCCAAGACTGGGAAGAGGAATTGTTCGACGTTCCTTGAGGGGGCTGATAGGAGGTCAGGAAGTACCAAGCTCAACGGCACCGCGAAGAGGCTCACCATCTGGCTCCGGATGAGGGATCCCAGCGCAAAGCCCCACAGCGATCCCATAGCGGCCGTGCCCGTGAAAGCCAGAACTGCATGAGGTGTAATTCCCCAAGCGCTGTCCATGAGTTCTCCGGAAACTCCGAACAGCACTCCTACGGTTGCTCCCGCAAGGAGCGCCGCCAGGACGGTGCTGACTAACCTGGCAGTGAACGCCGGTGCGCGCTGAAACAGCAAGACCCTGCGCGTGAAACAGCCCGCCCTATAGTCCGAGGTAAAGGAGAACGACCCCATCACCGCAGCCACTGTGAGCATGAGCGACATGCCGGCTTGGCGGAGAACAAGGTCGAACCCCGGTGATGTTTGAGATTCGAGTCGCGCCATGCAAATGAGTACGCCCACGAGCCCTGCCACCAAGAGGGCGCAGAGGGCTGATCCCAGCCACAACCAGGGCCTTCTGACGTCAGAGAGAAAGGCTGACACCATCTAGAACTCCTTCCCTAGGAGAAGACGCACGGCACATAGACCTGCCGCCATGAGCCAGCCCAGGGATACAAGGAGAGCAGGAAATGGTGCCAGAAGTCCGTCAAAGGGGAGGGACGCAATTCCCGCCAGAGCTCCGGAGGGAAGCCAGCGCGCTACTTCCGGTGCACTTGCCATGAGTGGCACCTCGACGGCCAGTGGAATCAGCAAGGTGAGTATGGTGGTCGCGTAGTAGTGCCGGATGATCCAACCCAGCGAACATCCCCACAATGAACCCATGGTCGCGGCCAGCATCACACCCGGCATCTGGTTCCAGGACTCTGCAGCCAGCAGTTTGCCCAGCACACCCGAGGGCAGCGAAAACGCCGCACTGACGCCCCAAAGCACTGTTCCTGTGGTGACCGTGGCGAGGCCAACAATCGCTGCGGCCAAGTATTTGGATATCAGCACCTGCTTCAGCCCTGACAACACCACACTGCGCCGGAGGGTTCCGTAATAGGACTCCCGGGTGACCACATAGCTTCCTGCGAACGTAGCCACGGGTGCAATGCTTGCTGAAAGAGTCCAAAATGTCCGGACGTTGTCCGCGGCGGATAGCCCTTCCGAGTTATCTGGCCAGCCCAGGAAGTTTGCAACGAACCAAGGGACCAATGCGGTAAAAGCCAGAATGCCGAGCACTGAATAACCGCTGACATACCGCAGGAGCTCTGAACGGAGTCCACTGCCCATGGAACTTACTGCCGTTCCATTCACCGATTGCCCTCCAGAATCTTGAAGTACGCGGATTCCAGGCTGCCCCCACCGAGCGCTTTGGCCTCCTTGAGGGTTCCTCGAAACAGGGTCCTTTGCCTGAGAACCACAACCTCGTCCGCAACCTGTTCCAACTCCATGAGTTGATGGCTGGAAACGAGGGCGCTCCCGCCGGATGCGGCGAATTCCCGGAGGAACCTCCGGAGCCACTGGACACCCTCAGGGTCCAGGCCGTTAGCGGGCTCATCAAGAACAAGCATCTCCGGACTGCCCACCAATGCGGAAGCAATCCCCAGACGTTGCCGCATTCCCAGCGAGTAGTCCCGTACCTTCTTGTTTCCTTCAGCTGCGAGATCCACCAATTCCAGTACGCGCTCCACAGTCTCCGGCTCAGCCCCCACGGCCAGCCGGCAGATCTGCAGGTGCCGGCGTCCTGTCAGCCCGGGCTCCACGTCCATTCCGTCCAGGTTCACGCCAACTTTGGTGGCGGGCCGGGGCAGTGTCCGGTAGTTACGCCCGAAGACGGTTGCACTTCCCGACGTGGCCTCCACAAGGCCGGTCAGCCCTGCGAGCGCTGTGCTCTTTCCCGCCCCGTTGGGTCCAATCAGGCCCACCACCCGCCCGGCCGGGACATCGAAAGTTAGGTCTTCAACAGCAAACCGCGGGCCTCTCTTCTTACTAAACGCCTCGAAGCTGGCGTGGACAATCATGAGTGCCCTCCCTTGGATTCGGTGGTTTGCCCGGACTGCACTGGCCACAGCGGCGAATTCATGGCCGTGTCCAGCAGCCACTCCCCCAAGCTCATCTCCCGCTGGCTTGTCACTTCAGCACGACCAGACGAGGACAGGTTCATGCCTGATTCCAACTCGCTTGGGTAGGCAAGTACCGGCAGGTTGTTCCCGGCCAGTGCAACCGGGGCGATGGTGTCCAGCGCTGCCATGGCGTTCGACGGCGGCGGGTCACCAATGGTGGCCCGGCCCAGGTTCTCGTGGATGATCATTCCCTGGGATTGGAGTGTGACGTGATCGCCGGGTTCGAACGCGGCGCCGGAACCTTGCAGCGATGCCACGATATTCAGTTCGCCGTTTATGTAGGTGTAGCCGGCTACGGTCACGGGTCTTACTGGAATGGAAGCCATGAGCGCTCCGGCGGCCACAACACCCAAACCGACAACCAGAACCCGCCTCCACGCTGGGCTTCCATTCTTGGTTGCTGCACGGAAAAAGCCGACGACACCCTTGGCGGCCATCACCAGCAGCAGGCAAAGAACACCGAAAACAACCAGGTGCCCTGCATATCCAAGTTGCAGGAAGATGGGCACAAGCCTTTGGTAGCCGATCACCATAAAGGCAATCCCTGACAGGAAGCTTGCTAGACCGAACCAGGGCAAGAGACCTTGGTTCGGAATACAGCGCCGGGATCCAAGAACACGGGAGCTGACGACGTCGGCCAGCGCATCGATCGATTTCTTCCGGAGATGGGGAAGGTCCACGGCGGACATCAAAGCCACATAACCGTCCAATTTGATGAAGGGAAAGAGGTTCAACACCGCCACGGCGTAGCAAATCAATCCGTAGAGAACAGCTGCGTCCTTCACTGACGACTCCGGGAGGAACACTTGCACCGCCATCACAATGCTCCCCAAGGCAACGTGCACCAAAGGACCGGCAAGGGCGACGAACACCCGCTGCCTGCGCGAACTTAGCCGCCACCCATCGGTAACGTCGCAGAAGAAGGCAGGTGAGAGGTAGAACAGCATGATCCCGATCCGCCGCGGTGTGCCCCCAAAGTAGGTAAGCGCCATGCCATGGCCCAGTTCGTGCAGCAACGTCGACGCGAACATCGCTGCCACCACGTACAGATAGGCCTCCAAAGGAAGAGGGGTAGACAGGACACGCCACATGCTGGGCCCCGCAAAAGACGCACCGATCAACCCGCTGAGCAGGAGAAGCAACGCTGTGACGGCGCCTGCAGGTCTGATCATGGCTGTGACTGCCGGGCGGAAACTCTCCAACAGCTGTGCCGGATTGAAAAGGGTGAACTGCACTGTGAAGGGCGGTCTGAACTGGACCAGTCGAGTCTCAGCCGGCCCCGCACCATCGTCGAAAATTCCCGTGTGCGCCAGCTGGCGCACAATCCCTTCCACGTCCGCGGGCGTCCAAAGTGGTCCCAGCAGCTGGGCGATCTGGGCCGGTTGCATGGAGCCGTCCACCGCTTTCAAGACATCGGCGACGTCGGAGGAGACCCGCGCTTTCGGCACGCCATTGATGGCGACAATCCACGGCCCGCCTTCCTGCAACGGCCGGTCGATGGAAGCTGCCGACGCGAGCTGCACCGGCCATTCGAGCCCGCCATGTACCGCCTTCCCGGACCTGCTCATATCAACGGATGCGGCGTTGCAGGGCAGCCCGGCATCACGAACAGCTCCTTGGTCTCGTCCATGGTCAAGGGGACAGTCCCCGGGCAGATGGTCTTGCCGGCCGTCCAACCCAGCTCTTGGATAGCTCGAGGAAGCCTGTGCGTGAGGTTGACCCAGTGGGTGCGAATGTTTCGTCCGGCCAGGTACTGCACCAGACCATCCACGTCGGGCGTGGGCCGACATCCAGGAAAGCTGGATGGTTTGAAGGACCCAACCCACTGCCGCAATTCGGCTACCGCCGGTGCAGTCGCCCAGAAGTCAGCGCGGGAATCGTCGTCGGTCACGGGTGCATACGTCCCTGCGGTGGGCGAGCGGCCGGAATCCGAACCGGTTGGGACCCGCCCGGCAGAAGGCATGCGTGTGTGGAACAACTCCCGGATTTGGAGCCCTTCTTGAAGCGCTCCCCTCAACGCCACCACTGGGTCCGAGGCAGATTTGAGTCCCACAGCGCCGAATCCGGCTAAACCGTTTTCCTCAGTAATGATGCACACGGCGGTCAACAGCGGAGCATCGTTGCTCGGAATGAAGGCGAGGATGGGCTCAACACCGGCTGCCCGGGCAGCCACAAGGAGCAGGCTAAGTCCTCTGGCTTCAGATGACTGGCGCACCATCACGGGCATGCTCTCTGCGTCGAACTTTTCCAGGGGGATCCTCTGACGCCACGCTGTGAGGAAGGCGTCGCGTTCCATGACTTCTGCGATCCCGGAGCGCTGGGCGAAGGATTCCGAGGGTCCGGACGCCGCGCCGTTGGGCGAGGGATCGAAGTACCTGTCCCACGGTTTCGTCTGTCCGCATCCAGGGGAGTAATCCACAACAGGGGCGGGAACTAGCGTGGGCTCGCCAGTCAGCAAGTCGATGGCACGGTACCAAGGGAAGTCCCAGTGCAAGGCGGAGGCGCATCCCAGGCCGGCGCCGACAAAGTCAATCCTGGTGCCGGGGCTGCCGTTCCCGGCCAGCAGATACTTGGAATCTTCCGGCACGGGAACCAGGGCGAATCGTTCAACCGCTTCGCCGGCGCCTCTCGTCAGAGACGCCCGCTTTGTGACATCGAAGGCCCCTACTGCAGAAGCGATCCGAGCACCCGGTGTGCTGTTGGCTAATCGCCCCACGGTTCGCCACAGTCCCACGTCATTGGGTACATAGATGGAGGCTTCAGACACCAGCCCCAGGGAAGGGTGCAGCGTTCGTACGGGATCTACGCTCATTTGCCGCAAACCCATAGCTCCACATCATTCAAACCCGGGCTTGGCGACGCTATCCGTACCGGGCGGCGCTCAATAATCTTGAGTCCTTCTGCACCGATCTCTTCCTCGAGGAGGCTGTTGCTCAGGAAAGCGACGTCGCTTGCGTAGGCGGAGGATCTATATGTCCCGTCCAAGCCAAAACTGACATGGATCATGGTCACGTGACGCGCTCCGTTGGCAGCGTCCCGGCCTTCCGCAGTGATCAGGAACGAATCGTCCCCCAGAGCTGAAACCGTGCAGCGGCCTCCACTGTCTATTGGGGCTTGGTGGTTGTCCGCGTTCAGGACCGTCAGTAGGAATTGACCGTCCGGCGTTAAACATTCGCGCACTCTACGGAACAACTCCCAGCGCCCCGCCGGATCAAGGAGCGTGATGGAACTGGCACCGAGAACCACACAACCGAAACCGCCGTCGATCTCAAAGCGGGACATGTCCGCTTCCACCAGTTCAACCTTCACATCGCGGGGGTTGAAGGCTTTGGTGCCTGCTTTCTCCTTCAGCATGGCCAACATTTCCGGTGACGAATCGACTGCGGTGAGTGGACGCCCCAAGGCAAGGAGGGGTCGCGTGATTCGTCCGGATCCTGCCGCAAGTTCCAAGATAGGCCCGGAGGTTTTCCGCGCAGCGGCCAGGATCTCGGGAAGCTCGGTGAGGTCGTTGGCGGTGATCTGGTCGTAGAGTCTCGATCCCGAAACGCTATACAGATCCTCAGGAGGATCGACGTGTCCAAGGATCCGCAAAATGGCGTCGGCGGTCTCATCTGGTGCGGTGTTCATCAGCTCGTGCTCTCCGGGAGTCGGTGTGGTGGTGTGGGTTCACGCGGGTGGTGGCCAAGATGGCACCACCCGCGTGGACTTGCTTAGGTAGCGGCGAGGCCGACGACGACGCCGGCAATGATGATGACGTCACCAACGCGGATGTACCACGGTGTATCGTCCGGGGTGTCGAGGTTTTCCAGCTCTTCGATGGTCAGCTGAAGGTTCGAGGCTGCGATCATTGACTTCTCCTTTCTTAGGTCTCTGGATACGGAGCGGAGCTTGTGTAGCGGACCCCTGATTAGGTGATGCTGACGGCGATCAGGCCGATGGCAACTCCTTGGGACACACCGATGAACCAGTTGTTGAAGTCCGGGGTATCCATCGACTCGATCTCCTGGACGGAGATGTTGAGCTGATTTTGCATTCGTTTTCACCTCCCTTCAGTGCGCATTTTGAGTTGGCTGCGCGATCAGGTGATGGCCACCGCGATGCCCACCAATGCCAGTCCCGCCGTGATGCCCTTGATGCGTTCGTCCCAGTCGTCCGGAACGTCCATGGCCTCCAGCTCTTGGATGTTGAGGTCCAAGGCTTTGAGTGCTGTGCTGTTCATGTACTCACCTCCTTCCTCTTGTCGCTCGTAGATCACCCGGTTGGGCGGACAAGACTGTGTGTCCTCGCCGCGCTATGGAGGACGTACTGAATCTGCGCGGCGTCGATGCCGCGGAGCATGGGCAGTGATCCGCCCCAGTTTCGGATAGCAGCTTCCGTGGTTAGGTGAAGCGTTTCGCCGCCGATGTTCTCGAGTCCGGCGATACCCCACCGCCGCATCAGGTGGTTGATACCAGGAGCCGGATCCGGGTCCAGCTCAGGGACCGCCTCGGTGACCACGGACCACAGTTGTTGGAGCCGCCGGCGGTCACCCCAGGCTGCTGCACCGTTGGTGATTTCGTCCCAGATTGGCCCAATCACGGACGCTGTCGCCGTCATTTTTCTCGCCCCTGTCACGTACGCGAGCTCGTTTGCGAGGTACCAGTGCCTTGCCCCGTAGGGGTTGCGGCCCATGAGTGCCCATCCGGTGTGCGTCTCCATGCTGAGGCGGGCCGCAGTTAGGCGGAGTTCCGCCGTATCGTAAAGAGTCAGCCGCTCTCCCAACCGGACCATCCGTTGGATGAGGACATGGCCGTCGTCGTCAAAGATGCTGTGCTGGCTGCCAACCATGGTCCCCGCCACTCTCAGCAGAGCTTCAAGCAGGCCTTCAAAAACCAGATACTTGGGCAGGGTGGCCAGATGCCCGGCGTCGAGCATTGCCACGTCACCCGCCAAGTTGCGCGAGGCAATCAAGCGGCGTCCGACGGCGGTGTCCAGGCACGCTACAGCGCTGACTTCAGCGCCGGTCCCCACCGTGGACGGCATGAGAATGGTCTTCGGACGATCGTTGGGGTTAGTGATCGGCGGCAACACCAACAGTCCGGAGCGCTTGGCGTGGCGCTCAGCAAATATGGTCAAAGCGGGGTCAGCGGTAAAGATTGCGGCGAGCTTTACCGCGTCAAGGACTGAACCGCCGCCGAGTCCCACCACCGTCTGAAGTCCGTTTTCGCGGATGAAGCGGCCCACGGTCCTCAGCGTTTCCACGGTGACGGGCTCCGCAGTCAGTTCCAGGACAGCTGAACCTTTGAGGTCACCTTCAAGGAGTTTGTCTCGGTGCACTTTGAGGTCGCGGTCGACTACCAAGCCCGTTCTGCCGCGAGTGAGGCCGCCCACGTACTTTGGTGCCGTCCCGTCGTCGGCAATGACGCAACGGGTCCTCAACCCGTGATCGGCAATCACTCGAAAACTCCGTCGCGTTCGGCACTGAGCAGGCCTGCCTTTACCGCGGCCCGGAGCTCTGCAAAGTTGTCCTCCGTGTAAGTCAGGGCAGGCAGCAGTTGGATCCGCCCAGGCCCCGGCTGGACTATGGCACCGGCTTGATGAATGTTCCTCACTACAGCCAGGACGCCGTCGGAAGAAAGCGGCATGCCGTTTTTTGCGTGAAGCTTGAGGCCGCGCATACAGCCGCGACCCGTTGAGTTGCCTACACCAGGGGTGTGTTGAAGGTCTTCAATGAGTTGGTTGAGACCCTCAGCCACCTGCTTGTTCAGGGTGTGGTGGTCCAAGCGCTTCATCTCTGCGATGGTGCTGAGGATCGCGGCACATGTTGCCGGGGTTCCAGCTTGGGTTTCCCCGTGAACAAAGATGGACTCTGATGCGTCAAAGAGTTGGGTTACGCGGTGGGCTATCAAGAGGGCGGCGCAAGCGCTGGTGCCATTGGTCAGGCCCTTTGACGTGATAATAATGTCCGGCTGTCGAGGCCATGCATCCGAGGCGAACCAACCGTTCACCCTGCCGAAGCCGGTGGCAACCTCGTCGGCGACCACCAGGTAGCCGTGGTGGTCCCGGTGTTTGATGACCTCCTCAATGAAGCCGTCCGGCACTGATTCCGCGCCTGAACCCAGGACCGGTTCCATGATGACGGCCGCGATCCTGTGGCCTTCCCTTTGCATCAGCCGGGTGAGTTCCGCGGCGTCGTCATCGAATCTGATGTGGCGGATATTGCGCCGGTCCACGCCGTAAACTGCCTGTCCGAGTTCATCTCCGCTGAGGGCTTGGCTTCCATAGGTCAGCCCGTGGTAGCTGCCACTCAGGCCAACAATGAGCTTCCTCTCGGGCTGGCCGTTCAAAACAAAATACTGGCGGGCGAGCTTCATCGCTGCGTCATTGGCCGCACCGCCAGAGGTGGAGAACACCACTCGTTGGAAGTCATGTGCAGGCAGACTCAGGAGGGCCCTTGAAGCCTCGATCGCTTTCCGGTGGGACGTGCGGAACAGCGGAAGGTAGGAGGCGGCGTGAAGTACCGTAGCCACGGCTTCAGCTATTTGCTGGTTTCCGTAACCGAGATTGGTGTTCCACAGGCCGCTCTTTGCGCAGATCCGTTGCTGGCCGTCCTCGAAGGTGACATGCACGCCGTTGGCGCTGACCGCCGTGTAGCCGGCCTCGTCGAAGTCATGCTGGGTGGTTAGCGGAACCCAGAGGGGAAGTTGTGTCCGCGGGGTTGGCAGGACCGGCTCAACAGTCATCGGCCCGCACCCATGATGTCGATGCCCAGCTGTTCAAAATGCGTGACCACCGCTCTGGCGGCACTCTCAGCCACACCAGCTGAAACCTTGAGTGCGGGTGCCACCACCCTGGCAGCAACCTTGATGTCTCGCATGGTGGAGACGGCCTCAATAATGGCGGCGGCGTCCGTGCCGATCTTGAAGAGCCGGCCCGTCTTAGGGTCCAGCAGAGTGTATTCGGCAGCCCGCTTGAGGATAAAAGGAGCGTCCGCTGACGGGAGGCCGTCATTGAGAGTGGCGCCGTAAAGGCTGGTGCCGAATCCGACCAGACTTGTGGTGGCCCGGTCTTCACGGGGAATGAACTTCCAAGCATCCAAGGCGGCCAGGTAGCGCGGGATCCAGGTCCTGGCCTCAAGGGAGTCCTGAATGTCCCAGGGGTAGTAGACAGCGGCAACGGCGGACTCCGGCCTCAGAGAAACGGCCCGGACCCTGATGTCCGGAAGCGAGTCACCTACCTTGCCGATTTTGGTTCCATAGGGACCGGACCTGACGGAACCATCCCAGGTGATGTGAAGCCGCGTCAGCAACAGGGTGTCCTTCGCGGCCCCGCTCAACAACCCGCGCTCCGCCAGAACGGCGTTGACCTCAGTGAGTTGTTGGACAAAATGACCGGAGCGGACAGCTTCTTCTGCATCGTCGAAAAAGGCTTGCCAGTCCTCCTTGGTGGTGATCCTGACTACCGTCACACCCACCAGATTGACGAAGGGGATAGCCACATAGTCCTGAATCTCCAAGCTCAGGGTGCCGTCCACCAGGAGCTCTTCCCCCGCGGCGTCGAATGACCCCGATGCCGTGACGATGCCGCCGTCGGCTTTATCCCCGTTCAGAACCACAACCGTAGAGCCGTCGCCGGCGAGCGTCTTCGCGTAATCGGCGTGCTCGGGATTCTCAACAAAAATAACGTGACCCGGTATCCGTCCGGGTACCCCTGTGATCCACTGATCCACACCGGCGGCAATGCTCTGTTCCTGACTCAGCTTCATTTCCCCAACCCCATAGTTGTCTTCACCGGCAGCTCCGCATTTAATCTGGGGCTGCGTTCTGAGAAGGACACTATGGGCGGGTTCAGGGCCCACAGGGCGGAAAGGCGAAACTAGGTGGTGATTTGGCCGAAATTAGGGGTCAATTTGGAGCAACTAGGTGGCGTTTTGGGATGGCCTAGGTGTGCGGAGCCAGCGTCTGATTGCATGACTTCGGGCTCGGCTTGGGAGCCGCTATGCTGGGGCCCTCGCCGATTTGGGGACGTCTGAACATGAAGAAGAAACACGGTAAAAGTGCCAACAGCTATTGGCTGACGCTGGCTGGCTGTTACGGGCTGACCATCGGCGCCGCCACCATGGCAGCGATGCCGTGGCTTTTGATTGTGGGCGGCGTTTTCATCGTCTTCCCCTTGATCGTGGGGTTCTTTTACGGCCAGATCGGCCGGAAGGTCCAGTACCACCTCGCCCCGGAAAAACCGGCGATCGTCATCACAGCCACGGCATTTGCCATCGTGGCGATGTTCCTGCGCGGCTCACCCATCGTCGCCTGGGCCGGGCCACTTCTGGGCTTTGCCACCTTCGTCGGCACGTACCTTTGCCTACGCCGTTATGGTCACTTCCATCGGAGTGCCCCCGAGTTTTCGCTCAATCAGGAAAGGGAGCACGCAGGCTGATCTCCGGCGGTCAGGCTCGCGTCATCGGCCGCCGGTTAGCATGCCTTATGGAATCCTTCACCTGGGCTAAACCCTCCACTGATCACTCGGCACGAACCAAGGTAGCCGTCCTGCTTCCCGGTTCCGGGTACCCGGTTGAGGGCCCAGTCCTCTTCTGGGTTGGTGAAATGCTGGGAGCACTGGGCTGGCATGTTCAGGCTGTCCGGTGGACTCCTGCCGATTTGCCCGGTGCTGGCCCTCAAGAGTTCGCGGCGGCTGCCGCTAAGACGGCTTTCGCGGCCGCACCAGACGCCGATCAACGATTGATTGTCGCCAAGTCCTTAAGCACTTTGTGTATCCCTTGGGCCGAGGAAGAGCGCGTCCCGGGTATCTGGCTGACGCCGCTGCTCACAGACGAGAGGGTCAGAAGTACTATCAGCATGTCTTCAAAGGACGATCTCTTTATCGGCGGTTCATTGGACAAGCTGTGGGACGGCGGACGTAAGTCTGAGAGTGCCGGGACGTTCTTTGAGGTGCCCGGGGCCGATCATTCCCTGCAAATCCCGGAAGACTGGCGAGCCTCCCAGCTAGCTCAAACCGAGGTGTTCGATCGGATAGAGGCGTTTGCGGCGGGGCTGCCCTCTACTACATAACTGCGCGGCCGACGCCAGTGGTTGTCCCGTCAGATGAAACCTAAACGGCCTAGAAGCTTGTACGCTTCGGTGTCCTCGCATGTTTGCATGGATAGCTGCGTCACGAACTGCAAGCTGCACGCACTCGATAGTGGGAGCATCGACGCGCCCCTGTAAGCGCATTCAGGCATCTTGGGTTCGGTTTACAGGCGGACCGTCGGCGCAGCACTTCTGTGCTGATACAGCAGCGGCTCCCTTGTACGCAGGCAGATGGTACGACGTATTGGGGGATATAGGCCTATGGCGGCATGGGGGACAGCAGCCGTGGTTTTGTCGTTCGCGCGGTTTACATGAGGACGCCAAGGGCTTCCTCGGCGGGTGTGGCTGCCGTGGCCTTGAGCCTGGCCGCGCTTCAGCTCGGTAACGGTATGGCCGTTGGGCTCATTGGAGCTGTTGGCGCAGGAATTGCGACATGCCTGAGAGTAGGAATCGGAGCTTTGGCGCTCCTTCCTACCCTCTGGTTTGTGAGATGCTCCGCTGTGGTATCCCTGCGCCGCATCGTCGGCTACGGTGTCGTTTTGGGATTGATGCAGCTTTGCTTCTATCAAGCAATTTCCCATATTTCGCTGTCTCTAGCGGTTTCCATTGAATTCATTGTCCCCTTGGTACTCGGCTGTCTGTGTACGCGTCCTCGGGCGGTCCGGCTTGCGGTTTTGGGCGCCGTGGCAGGACTTTTCCTCATTGTGGACTACGCCAGCCGACCGGATCCCGCGGGAATCCTGTGGGCCGTGGCTACCGGGATTCTGTTGAGCGTTTATATCAAAGTGGGGACGACTATGCCGACTGCGTCCCATCCGCTGGCAGTGTTATCCAAGGCTTTGTGGGTCGCGTTCCTAGTTGTTCTAGCAGGGCAGATCCTAACCCCAGTTCCCGACTTGCAGACAGCAGACCGGTGGGTGGGCCAGGCGCTTGTCGTGGCACTGCTGACCATAGCTATTCCATTTTCTCTGGAACTTTTCGCCATGAAGCGTCTTCGCGCGCTTCCCTTCGCAATGGTGTCGGCTTTGGACCCCGCGTTGGCTGCGATCGTCGGCGTACTAGGCCTTAACCAGTACTTGGACGGCCGACAGATCACGGGGCTGATCGTTCTCACCGGGTGCGCCGTACTTAGCGTCTGGACGGATGCTCGCGCCCAGACAAGCAGACAACTGAAATCTAAAAAACGAGGAGCATAAGTTGAAACCAATGAATTGCTGTGGCACCCACCTTGTCTGACTCGTTCCTCCACACGTGCCGGGACTGAGAGGGATGCGTTTGTGGCTGCTGTGGGTGCGGGGTTGGACGTGGGCGGGCATGGATGACACCTCAGCCTCCCTTTAGACTCCATCTGAACATCATTCCGTTCTTTTTCTGGGTACTACCCCACGAGAATTTGGCCCCGAAATATTTGACGACGCTGTCTCCAAAAGTTCCAGCAAGGATTTTCGGAGCTCTTTCCACGTTGCGTGCCGGTGCTCCAATTCTTCAAACCCCGCATTTGTCAGTTGATAACATTTTCGCAGCGGACCGGTAGGTGATATTTCCCACTTATAGGTGGCTAATCCTTGGTGCCTCAATCGATTCATGAGTGCGTATAAATCACTTTCACATTCGCTATATTCTGGCCAATATATGGCCCGATGACCGCCTTCGGAATAGGACTCGTCGTGATGGCCATTGCTGTCGCAGTAGATCGATTTATTGGGTTGCGCCGAAGGCAACGGCTAATCGCGGGAGAGCATGAGTGAACGCACTTACGCCACCAGCCGCCCCTCCGGACGTTGACGCAAGGACATCACAACGAGCGCGTACAGCAGCCCCCGGGCCACACCGAACAACCACGGGAACGGCAGATCAAAGCCTAGCCAGAACACTGCTTCGACAGGTAGGAGTGCCAGCCCGAGAATAAGCCCAGACCGGCGTCCCTTCCATGCGAGCCAAGCAGCCCACGACGCCACCAACACCACAACCAGGAATGCCATCAGCAGCGTCACGAAGACCCAGCCGTCCAGGCCGTCCCACGGTCCCGCGTACATCGGGAACAGGTCCATGAACATTGGTAGATACCCGTTTTGGAGGAGGTAGATGCTGACTGGAATCGCAGGAATCCCGAACGCCGCCGCGTAAATCCAGGTCAGCACGGCCGCCACACGCGCTTTCTGCATAGCCTTCCCTCGATTCGGCCCTCCCCGATCCACCGCTCAGTACAAGCAGATAAATCCAGTGTGGAACAGAGGATTCACGAGTGGAAGCCCTCTGCGCTAGGCTTCCTCGAACCAGCCCCGCGCCGGGTTGGAGACCTCGGGCGCTTCCCGGAAAACGCCGGGCTGCGCCACCCAGCCAACCCCGTTGGCGATGACCTTCTGGATCTGCGGCTGGTGGTACACCGGGTATTCCTGGTCGCCGGGGCTGAAGTAGAAGATCCGTCCCTTGCCGCGGGAGAACGTCACGCCGGAGCGGAACACCTCTCCCCCAGTAAACGAGCTGATGAAGATCAGGTCATCGGGTTCTGGAATGTCGAACAGTTCGCCGTACATTTCCTGCTGCGGAATCACGATAGGGCTCTCAATGCCGGCCGCGATCGGGTGCGAAGGCTTCACCGTCCACACCAGCTCGCGTTCGCCCTCGTTGCGCCACTTCAGCGAGCACGTGGTCCCCAGCAGCCGGGTGAAGATCTTGGCGAAGTGCCCGGAGTGAAGCACCACAAGTCCCATGCCGCCGAGCACATGACGCTGCACGCGCTCCACCACCTCATCAGCGACTTCCCCATGGGCAATGTGTCCCCACCACAGCAGCACGTCGGTCTGCTCCAGGACTTTTTCGGAGAGCCCGTGCTCGGGATCGGCGAGTGTCGCCGTCGAGATTTCGGAGTCCGGGTAGTAACCGCGCAAACCGGCGGCGATGGCGCCGTGGATCCCTTCCGGGTACATCTCGCCGATGGTTGCAGGCTCGTTGCGGGCCTCATGCACGGCCTCGTTCCAGACGACAATCTTCAATTTCGCATCAGACATTTCAGAGCACCACTTCACGTTGTTCAAGGGCGGATTTGTAGCAAGCATCGAGTACCAGGGCACGGCTAAGGGCGAGGGACCCGTCATGGCTTCCCCACACGGTCTCCCCACCGCGGACCGCGGCAATGAAATCGTCGACGACGGCCTGGTGGGCTCGCCCGGGTTCGGCCACCACCTCAAAGTCGGCGTTTTCGCCGTCCTTCTCCGTGAAGACGTGAACGTCCGCCACCGGGTTCTCGGAGGCGCCCACCGAGCGCAAGTCCGCGCCGCCGTCGGTCCCGTAAACGGTGAAGTCCATCAGGTCCCGCTCGTCGCGGTACGTGGCCCAGCCCGCTTCCAGGATCAAGGTACCGCCGCCTTCCAGCCGGATGAACGCCGAAGCGAAGTCTTCCACTTCAAACTTGTGGCTGGAGTTCGACGCCGTGTACCGGGCGTTGCCGCCGAGGCCGCGCGGGCCGAGTTCGGAATGGGTCGACGCCGAGACGGCCAGCACCTTGGGCTCGCCCAGGAGGTGCAGCGAGTAGTCCAGGACGTGCACGCCGATGTCGGCAAGCGGGCCGCCGCCGGCGAGTTCCGGGTTAGTGAACCAGCTGCCCAGCATCGGAATGCCTTGGCGCCGGAGCCACGATGCCTTGGCGTAGTACGGGCGACCGAGCGTGCCGGCATCGATCACTTCCTTGAGCGCCTGGATGTCGCCGCGGCGGCGGTGGTTGAACGCGACGTCCAGCACGCGGCCGGCCTTACGGGCGGCGTCCACCATTTGTTGACCCTCGACGGCGTTGCGCGCCAACGGCTTTTCGCTCAGCACATGCAGTCCCCGCTCGAGCGAGGCAATGGCGATGGGCGCATGCAGGAACGTCGGCACGGCGACGCTGACGGCGTCGAGGCCTTCGAGCTCGATCATGTCTTCCCAACGGGCGAAGGCGTGCGGAATGCTGTACTCCTCCTTCAGCTGGGCAAGAAGGTCAGCTTCCATGCCGGCGACGGCGACGATCTCGACGCCGTCGATGTTGCTGTACGCCTTGAGGTGCTGCTGGCCGGCCCAACCGATGCCCACAACTCCCACCTTGAGGGTTGCGGACGGGGCCTGCTGCTGAATGCTCACGTTGTTCCTGTTCTTTCTGTGGTTACTAGGTTTGGGGTTAGCCCTTGACCGCGCCGGCCGTCATGCCGGAAACGATCCGCTTCTGGCACACGAGCACCAGGATCACGAGTGGGACGGTGATGATCACCGACGCTGCGCTGATGGTGCCGAGGGGTTGGTCGAACTCGCTGGTGCCGCTGAAGAACGCAATCGCCACCGGGACGGGTCGGGCTTCGGGCGAGGTGGTCAGCGTGACGGCCAGGAGGAATTCGTTCCAGACCGAGATGAACACCAGGATCGCCGTGGTCGCCAGGCCGGGGACCGCCAGCGGCAGGATGACCTTGCGGAAGGCGACGAACGGTGTGGCGCCGTCCATGTACGCGGATTCCTCCAGCTCACGCGGGATCTCCTTGAAGAAGGACGTCAGCGTGTAGATCGCCAACGGCAACGCGAACGTCAGCTTCGGGATGATGAGGCCCAGCAAGGTGTCGTACAGGCCGATCTCGCGCCAGATGGAGAACATCGGGGCCGCGATGGCGATGGCCGGGAACGTGGTGACCGAGAGGATCAGCGTCAGGATCATCGCCTTGCGGCGCATCTTCAGCCTGGCCAACGCATAGGCGGCGAAGGACGCGAATATCAGCGCCACCGTTGTAGTCACGACGGCGATAATCACCGAGTTGCGCAAGGCCAGGAGGAACTCGGGGTTCTGGAAGACCACCAGATAGTTCTCGAGCGTCGGCTGACTCGGGAAGAGCTCGCCTTGGGACAGGCTCGCACCCTTCTTAAGGGAGGTGTTGACCAGCCAGTAGAACGGGATGAGCGAGAAAGCCATGACGGCCACCACGAACACCCAAACCAAGGGGTGCAGCTTCGATTCCCCACGCAAGCGACGCTTCGGCGCCTTGCGCCCGGTGGTGAGTTCCGCCGTCGGGCGTTCTGCAGTCAGCGTGCTCATTGTTCCTCCTTCGCGACGTCGCGGATGTTGCCGCCGGCGAAGCGGACATAGATGACCGAGACCACCATGACGGTGAGGAAGGTCAGGATGGACAGCGCCGAGCCTTCGCCCACGAGCCGATTTTCGCGCAGTTGCGTGTAGGCGAGCATGGACATGGATTCGGTGCCGTTGGCGCCCCGGGTGAGGACGAACGGCAGGTCGAAGACGCGTAGGGCGTCCATGGTGCGGAAGATCGCGGCGAGGACGATTGCCGGGCGCAGGAGCGGCAGGGTGATGTTCACGAAGGTCTGCCATTTGCTGGCGCCGTCGAGTTCCGCGGCCTCGTACGTTTCGGCGGAGATGACCTGCAGGCCGGCCAGGATGATGAGTGCCGCGAACGGGGTGGTTTTCCAGACGTCGGCCATGACGATCACGGCCATCGCGTAGCCGTGCTCACCGAGCCAGACGACGTCGCCGCCCGGCAGCCCCAGTGCGGAGAGGACGTTGGTGACCAGGCCCATGTTGGGCTGGAACATGGTTTGCCAGGTGATGGCGCTGACCACGGTGATGATCGCGTAGGGCAACAGAACCACGGTGCGCAGGACGGCCCGGCCCTTGAACGCGAGGTTGAGCAGGAGCGCCATGGCCGTGCCGAGGATGAGTTCCAGGCTGACGGAGAGACCCGCGAAGAGGAACGTCTGGCCGAACGCCGCCCACCACTCTCGGCTTGCGAGGGCGTTGATGTAGTTTTCCAGGCCGACAAAACGGGACAAGCCTGCGGTGCGGACGCTGTACTGGTTCAGCGAGAGCCAGATCGCGTAGCCGATGGGGACCGCCGCAACCAGCGCCATGATGACCAGCGACGGGGCGGTCATGCGGAACGCGAGCTTGCGTTCGGCGCGATCGCGGCCGCTTGTTTTTGCTGGGCCGCGGCTTGGCGGGATTGTTTTGATGGCCATGGTTAGAAGCTCGCCTTGGCGGTGGTAATTTCCTCGGCCATCTTCTGGACGGCTTCTTCGGTGGAGGCGGTGCCGGAGAGGACGGCGTAGACGTTCTTGTAGATCGCCTGCGAGATCTGCGGGTAGACCGGGGAGATCGGGCGCGGCTTGGCACCCTTCACGGAGGCGAGGAGTTCCGTGGCGAACGGCATCTTCTGCAGTACCGCGGCATCAGAGTAGGCAGCTTCATTCACGGGTGCCTGGGAGTAGTCCATGGCCACGTGCTTCTGCCAGTCCGGGGTGGTGGCGAAGTCGATGAACGCGACAGCCCCGGCCTCGTTGGTGGAGTGGGCCGAGATCGCGAGGTTCCAGCCGCCGAGCACGCCGGAGGCCTTGCCGCCTTCCCATGCCGGCAGCGGCGCAACCGCGAAGCTGGACGCGAGCGGTGTTGCATTGAGCAGGCGGTAGACGTGCGGCCAGTTGCGCTGGTATCCGAAGTCGCCGGACTCGTAGGCGAGGCGGGCCGGGTCTTCGTTGTAGGTGAGGACGGCGCGGTCGGCTGAGCCGTTCTTGAGGCCGTCGCTCATGAAGTTGAGGACGTCGCGGGTTTCCTTGGAGTCGATTTTGACGTCGCCTTGGTCGTTGAGGACTTCACCGCCTGCGCTGTAGAGCATTTCGAGAAAGTTCACCGTGAGGCCCTCGTACTGCTTGCCCTGGTAGACGTAGCCGTTGCCGGGAGCCTTGGCGGCTTCTGCGTAGAGCTGCTGCCAGGACTCGGGCTTGGCCACCTTGTCCTTCTGGTAGTAGATCAACCCGGCGTTGGTGAAGAACGGCGAGCCCCAGTACTTGTCCTGGTACTTGGTAGTTTCCACAGTGGAGGGAATGAGCCGGTCCTTGTTGGCCTCCACCAGCTTGGTCTGGTCCAGCAGCCAGCCCTGCGAGGCGAACTCGGAGGTCCAGATGACATCCGTGACAAAGAGGTCGCACTCAGTGGACTTACCTTCGAGCCGCTGTACGATCTGCGTGCGGGCTTCATCCGTGGTGGCGCCGATCTCGGTGTACTTGGCCGTGACCTTGCCGTTCGCCTTCGTAAACGCCTCCGCCGTGCCCTTGTAGATACCGCTCGCGTCCTTGACGCCGCAGATGTTCACGGCACCGCTGGCATTAGCGCCCGACGCCGGATCGGCAGCTGCCGCCTGCTCGGCCCCTTGGGGTGCTGCTCCCCCGCCGCACGCGCTGAGGAGGAGGGCTGCGGCGATTGCTGTCGCCGCCAGTGCTTTTCGGTTTGTGGCTTTGTTCTGGAGCGGTAGAGCAGGTCGGTTCAAGTCCACAAGTGGCTCCTTTGGGGTCTGTGGGCGGCGAGTTTCAGTGCGCGGTTTGGCTGTCCCGCGTGCTGAGGGTGGCTTCTTTGCCGGTGGTTCCTTTGAGCTGTGGAATCGATTCCAAATGTGTTCAAAAGAATCGGCCTTGCGGCCGTGGAATCGATTCCAAAATAGTGTGACAGGGACCACTGAAGGCTGTCAACCCTCTTTTATTTGGTGGAGTCTCGGATGACGAGTTCGTGCGGGAGGAAGGTTCTTCCTTTGCGGTGTGAGCCCTCGACGGTCATCCGCTCCAAGAGTTCAGCGAAGGCGACTCGGCCCATTTCATAGGCCGGCTGCCTCACCGTGGTCAGCTCCGGGACGCACATTTCTGCTTGGGCAGAGTCATCGAAACCGGCTACGGCGATGTCGTCGGGAACTCGTAGTCCGGCATCCGTGAGTTCCCGAACGCAACCGGCGGCGACGACGTCGGTCCCGCAGAAAACGGCGTCCGGGCGGTCTTTTGCTTTGAGAAGCTTCTTGGCGAGGGTCCGGCCGGCGTGGAAGCCGAAGTTGCCTTCACCGAACAGGATCTGGTCCGACTCCAAGCCCGCCTCTTCAAGCGCCTGCCGGAAGCCCTCCTCACGGAGCCTGCCTGAGCGGGCACCTCTGTGGGCGAGCATAGCCAGCTTCTTGGCACCCGTGTCGATCAGGTGTTTGGTGATGTCGTAGGCCGCTTGGCGGTCATCGATGGACACTCCAAAAGCCGCTTCGGCGTCGACGACTTCACAGACCTGGATCACGCTGAGTTGCTCGGCGACGGTGTTGACATCGTCGTCCAGCATAGTGGGCGAGAAAATCACCAGGCCGTCCACGGAGCCGTTGCGCAGCATATCCACGAGTTGCTGTTCGCGGTCCAAGTCCCCGTCGGTGGCTGCGATGAGGCTGACGTAGCCGGAATCCGCCGCAGCATCCCCGACACCTCGGAAGACTTCGCTGATGACGAGAGAATCCAGGTTCTTGGCAAGGGCCAGGACGCGCATCGTGCGGTCTCTTCGGAGATCCCTTGCTGAGGCGAGGGGACGGTAGCTGAGCTCCCGGATGGCCGCGTTGACCTTCTCCTTGGCCGCCTCGCTGACAGCCGGGCTCCCGTTCAAGACGCGCGACACCGTCCCTACAGACACGCCAGCAGTCCTGGCGACGTCCTGCACTGTCGGCCGAGCCATTAGAACCTCCTAGCGCATAGTGAGACGGGCCGTTACAAGCTCCTTACGCAGGTCATCTTTCCAGTTAGTCCCCGGGTACTGCACGTAACCAACGCCCGCCAAATCAGATGGGCGTTCAACTCCGGCATTCACTACGACAATGTTTTTTCGCCCAAGGGCGCTGATGAAGTAACCGAGTTCGAGCACCACATTCTGACGTGCTCGCGGACTGGGTGGAAGCCCTGCGCTGTGATCGCCAAGGGTTTGGCCTACGTCGTCCGGGGTGAGCAGGACGATCGCATATGACGTCTTCTCTCCGTAACTCTCGAATTTCTCGATGATGGTCATGCTGGCGCCAGCCTCCTGCGCGAGGGATATTGGCATGATGCCCGTCTCCCGGTGCACGTAGACCTGGATTGAGTGCAGTGCCGGTTCATCGTGGCCGTGCACCACGAAAATACGTCGTTCCGAGGGTTGTTCTGCTGGTGAGCCCGTGGTTGTAGGGGGCGACATCGTGTCGAATCGCGGCGGGTCCCAGGCTTTCTCCGCCGGCGTCACCCAAAAGCTCTCTGGTGAGCCTGATTGAGAGAAAGTCTGCTCGATCGGTGAGACGTCGGCTCCTTGTGTGGATGTGTCTAACCACGACGGTGGAATCTCAGAAGGATCTCTGGCATCGAGGTAATCCTGAAACAGGCGCTTAGTCCGGCTGGGCGCGTGCTCAGCTGTCCACGTCGGTAAGTCGGGCATTGCGTCGGCGATTAGATCCATACGTTCGGCTTCATTGGCGTTATCGCTAACACCCTCGTCGAGAATCCGAGCAACAATTTCCCCGGCTGCGTCCGGGTAATCGTCGTCGCCGAAAGAAAGGGACCGGTACAGCCGAGGGTGTGAGGACAGAATGTCAGAAGTACCGGTCTCTCGACCGAATTGACGCCATTCCTGTTCTTGCCACCGCTCTGCGGTGTAGTAGCTGGCAGCGGCTTGCAGGGGATCGGGTCGAACCATGCTTGAATCATACGGTCCGACCTGGCTAGACAACGATTTTCGTCCAGACGACAGGATCTCGATTTGGCAGTGAAACATTCCACTACGGCGAACCGATTGAGACTAGCCCCTCACTCGTATTTATCGACTTACGGATGCCCCCTGGTAGGACGTTGTCCAGCGACTCTCACCGTGGTTTCATCTCTTGCGTCCACGGATTGGGAAGATAGTCCGCTTTTGTCGTTTGAGGTCCTGTTGATCAAGAATCAGGGACGTTAGAGCCTGCTCTGCGGCACTCATTACGCCCGAACCAAACGAATTCTCTAACCAGTCACCTCATTAACTTCGCCACGAGAGGCAAGCCACATGGTGTGCTCTCTACTTATCGCTTCCTCGGCATCGGCAACAGACTCGGACCAGTTGGCGTCCTCCGCCGCAGTTAGAGTGGCAACCTGCTTCTCGAGTTCGGCAGCAGTGAGTGCATATGCGGAGCGCAGCACAGTATGTTGCTTTAAAGCTAACCAGGCCGCTCCTGCACCGATTCCTGCAGCCAATACGCCAGCAAGATCAAGCTCCCACCCGCCAAACAATCGACCTGCGGCGAGTGTAACTGCGATTACCTCAGCAACAAGCAGGCTTCCACGCCACCATGCAGCCGCTTTCTTATTGGCTGCAGACTTCCGCGTGTACCAATCGCGCTGGGCACGTGTTCGGCCCGTAAGGTATATCTCCCGACGCTCTCCGAGGCTTAGATTTCGGACAAGTTTCATAGCCGGGGTTGGGGAGCTCCCGTCACCCGAGGGCAGCGCAACGGCTGGGGAGACCTGCTTCGCAACCTGACTAATCCTGGCTCGGAATAAGTTATCGGCTTCCTTAGCTGGTAGGTCTACGAAGAAGGGGTCAGCACACACTGCGTACCTCCAGCTCAGAGTCTTAGCTGACTCCGCACCAGCACGGGCCTGGTACCAGTCACGCTCTGGTTGCTGAGACGCCAAATATAGTTCAGCACTGAAAGCTGCAATGAAACCGACAAGGGCGACCAGCGCCCATAAATCCAAGTGTCCAATGCTAAGAGAAAAGGCGCCACCTACTGCCGCGCCGATCGCGCCAATCAGCCTGACACGGTTTGCGTTCAAGGCTGCTCGTTGAGCCTTTCCAGAAGCTGCGTCGGAGGCGAGAAAGAATGCCGGAAGCTGCTCATCACTGAGGTGCGGTTTCTCAGCTTGCATTGCGCAGTCGGAGAGGGCGGCTGTTGTTGACCCAGTGATCGTGGGTCGAACGGCGCTTGTAGGCTGCATCAATCCACTCAGCTAAAGTGGCCGCATTTGATGGATATTTCATCCACCGAGCGTAGGCAAGGTCAACATCGGACGAATCAACATTGTCCGCGAGTCTGGAAGGAAGTTGGCGAGTGAGGTTCGCCACTGATGGAAGTGTTATGGCAAGGAGGCCGTTGCGCGACGATGTGGATGTATTCCGCAAGGAAGCTGCAATCTCCCAGTCAACGAAACGCCGCCCCCACGTCTCGGCTCCAACAAGCACGAGCGTGACCGAACTGTCCCGGAGGTATAGGCTCCGAATTCGCTGCTTGATGTAGTCAGCGTCGGTGCTGTTAATAACATCACCAGCCATGGATGCGCCGATGCCGCGAGAAATCAATACGTCGTGGTCGTGATCGAAGTGGTCGATGAAAGTCGATACCTCAGCTTCGTCGGCATGATGGTAGGAGACGAAGGTCTTGTGACGCGTAAATGACTTGAGGATACTCGCCATGGTGAAGGGCCTTTCCGATAGGTTGTTTCGACTCTAGCGAATCGTGATGACATTGAACGGTTCTGAGCGCAAGCTAGCCCGCTTATGAGGGCTAGTCATCAGACGAAGGAAAAGCCCCGGCTTTCTTTGACTCGGGGTCCTAGGCCGCTGTGAGCACGGTCAGGTTGATTGTTTCATATTGGATGGGCGTGAGCTCCCCGCCGTCTTTGCCTTCGTCGGCGGGAGTAGGTCCCTTCGATCCAGATTGTGGCGGCCAGTCTGAGTTCTTGTCTTGTGAGCCACCGCTTACATCCAGGATGTTCTTTTGCAGCAGCGAGAAGAACGATTCCATTGCGGCGCTGTCCGCGCCCGCACCGACCCTGCCCATCGATCCGGTGAGCTCGTGGTGACGAAGCGATTCGACGAACCGGCGTGTCCTGAACTGGGAGCCGCGGTCCGAACGCCCTACATTTCCTGCAGGTTTGCCGCCCCGTGCGGCGATTTCCAGTGCGGCCACGGCGAGCGAGGACTTCATCCGCTGTCCATCTAGGACCCGACGATCATTCCGGAATAGACGTCCTTCAACGCGCAGAGGAGAGCTTGCCTCGACGGCACACCCGGCCCATATGGCAGGAGTGGTCCGCCCCATATCGCTGGACTGGCTCGGTCACTGGATCGTTTGTCCGCACTACCCTAGAAGTCCCGCCCGGACAAGCTAGCCAAGTCATGCCGTCCAGAACCGCAATCGCAACCACCTCCGGAAAGCTGTCTTGCTGGCTGTCCTTTTGGCGCGTAGTCGCCACTTCTTACAAGGCTTCATAATTCGCCGACACGGCCCTTCACACATGGTGTGACCGATTGGCTTAGTAACCTTTTGCTCATGCCGCAAGGTGAACCCATCTGGATCTATAGCGCTGGCGATCCCGCCGATATTTTTGAGCATCTCGCACAGGAACTCAGATCTCGAGGTGTCGTGGTGACGGGACCCACTACGAACATTCCGACGCGTACGAGCGGTGTCGTTGTAGTTGCCATCAGCCGGCATTCTGGGGACTCAAAAATCAAAGTTGACGCCCTACGCCCTTTTCAGGGTCGGATCCTTCCCGTCGTCGAAGGTTTAGACGCCTCCCCCGTATTCAGCGACCTCTCCCAGCTTTACCTCGGTGAGTTAGGAGTCGAGCACGTTGCTGACCACATCATGCTTGTTTGGAGCATCGGTGGCGGTTCGCTCGCGGCTCTGACACTTCTCGAGGACAAGGCACGCCAATGGAGTGTGGCTGACAAGGCACCCAGCCACCTCCTCCGAGGAGCAGCTGTTGATGAAGCAATCCGGGTACTCAGTAAGGCTTCATCCGTAGCCACGAGGAACGTGAATCTTTATGTCAGGGCCGGCGTTGACAGACGGCAACGCAGAAACCGCCTGTTGGCATGGATCTCCGGAGTTGTCGCGGCGGCTTTGACTGCTGCATCCGGGATCGCATTGATCCAACAGCACGAGGCTGATGCGTCCCGCCTTCTGGCCAATAACAGAACTGCCGGCGCGGAAAGCGTGCGGTTGGCTGGTCTTGCCACGAGTCTTATCGGAACGGATCCAGATCTGCCGTGGTTGCTTGCGGAAGAGGCTCTCCACCAGAGCAACACTGCTGAAGCAATAGCAGCGGCCCGCCGTGTAGTTCAAAGCGCTCCGACCCATTTGAGCGTCCGTCTCCAAGCCCTTCCGCGTTTTCTGTCCACTGACCGAGAGTCGGGAACAATCGCTGTTCAGTATGTCGACGGAATCACTGAAATTCGACGTGGTGACGATGGTCGACTCATCCGTTCCATCCCTTCAAACCCGATGGACTCACCCGGCGTAGCCTTGGCACCTGGCGGAAAGCTCCTTGCCCTAGGAACGCGCTTGGTTGACAGTGGAACTGGGAACACAATCGATGAGGTAGACGGCAGTTTCTGCGGCTGGACCAACGACTCCAGAGCCGTGTTCCTAAAAAACGGCCGTTTGGGGATCCGCGATATCCCGGCAGGCGTTGTGACTCAAACACAGGTTTCCATCAACAATCCAGAGCAATTAATTTTCTCGACGGCGGCACATGTGCCGGTGGCTACGGTGCTAGACGGAAACCAGCTCTTGTCAGTGGACTTAACAACCGGAACAGCAATGGCCACAAAAACCATCGATGTTACCGGCGGTCGTGACCTCGCTACCAGCGATGACGGGACCCTGGTCTATGTTGCGCTGTCAGACGGCGCGAAGGGCTTCAAACGAACTGATGCCGGCCTAACCTCCGTGGATGTCCGTGGAAGCGGGAGCATGGTCGTGAGCACCGGCACGACTTGGGCAATTGGCGACAACGTACGTCCGACGACTCAGATTGGAATTAGTTCCGGCACAATTCTTAGCAGTTATGTGTCGCACCGTGGTCCAGTCGTTGGAATTGGCGCTTTACCGAATGGACGGACAGCAACAATTGGGGCTGACGGGTATTTGAGGCTCTGGGAATCGCCCCCATCGATCGCATATCCAAACGGCAGCGATCAGCTTCGTTCGGATTTGTTTTCGCGGGCTGCTCCCTCAAAGAGGGCGATGGACCGACCTCAAGCAGTTCTTTCGACTGATGGAACTGCCATCGTCGCATCAAATGCGTCCAATGGAACAGCCGCGATCCTTGACTCATCTGATTTCAGAAAGATCGCCGGTATGTTCGTCGGAAACAGTCCGTCCGCAACCATACCTCTGCCCGGAAAAGTCACTCTCCATTACGTGCCGGACCATGTCTTCACTGTCATCGACGTACAAAAATTACAGGTGTTGTGGCGCACCAAGGTTAGTGACTCGTTCGATCCACTAGTTGCCGCTGCTAACGATAAAGGCACCCGCGTCGGATTCGCTACGTCCACTGAGATGGTTACGATCGGAGCTGATGGTTCGTTCCACACCACATCCTTCAACTCGACGGCAACACCGGTTTGGATTGGGGTAACTGACGACTCGACGGCGACGGTCCTAAGTGATGGAAGGATTTTTCGCGACGATGCACCCAGCATTTCGTTGGCAGAGCTCGGCTCGCCGGTTGCCGCAGCTGGTGCTGCCCCTGGAGGTAGCATTTTTGCTATCGGCACTAACGGAACGCTGGCGGAAGAATCCGATGGAGAGTTGCGAAAGATCCTGCAACTCGACGCCGGGTTGGGGGCTTTTGCACTTCGAGTCTCCAACGATGGCTCGCAAGTTGCCGTCATAGGCCTGTCTGGAGGGGCAGTAGTGAATCCTGTGGATGGACATGTGCTACTAGACCTCACTCCTCAGGAAGCACGGTTTGCGGTCATCCGTGACTTGGTGATTGACGGCGGTACGGTCTGGTTGTTGAGGGCAGACGGTGGATTCCAAAAACTGAACCTCTCTACTGAAGATCAGCTGCTCCAGACCTTGGAACGGGATTCACCGCGAGAACTATCGGGCGAAGAGGCTGTTTCTCTTAAGAATACTGTGATCACCACAGGAGCTGGCTGATGGCCGACTTCGTAATCTCTTACGCATCCGTCGAGAGAAATCGTGCTCAGCAGGTTGTCGAAACCCTCCGATCAAGTGGGCACAGCGTTTGGATGGACAAGGCAACCGACGCCGGGGGACTCATCCGGGGCGGCATTCCAGGTGGACAGGAACACTGGAAGATCATCCAAGCTGCAATTGACGATGCCTCTACGTTCCTTATCCTGGAGACCGCGGCGTGGCATCAGTCGAAGTACTGCGCTGATGAGCATCAACATGCAAAGGATATGGGCAAACGTGTTGCAGCCCTAGGGGATGGGATCGAAGAAAAACCGCTTGAGGTCTTTGCCAGGGCGCCGGAGCATCAGCCCCTAGACCTCCTGCCGCAACTCTCTGAGGGCAACAACGTAGCGGCCGCCCATGCACGTTTGGTGGCAGAACTGAATTCAGGAACGTCCCCCCGAATTGGATTCGGGCGTCTACAAATAAAGGATGCGCAACTCCTGTCTATGGCTCAGCTACCACAGTTTGGCCTCGCGAAGGACAGTGAGCTTACAGCGCGAGTGGACAAGCTCCTTAAAGTCGGGCGGGGACGCCGACGATGGCTAGGTATTTCGTTGGCCGTAGTCATCGCGACGTTAGCAACGCTAAGTGTTGTGGCGTCCGTGGCGAGCCAGCAGGCTGGTGTAAGCAGCGCGGCTGCAGTTAACCGCGCCAATTACACGGCGTCTCTGCAGTTGGCGCAACAAGCGATGCAAGCACAGACGACATCTGACTCGGTCCAGTTGGCCCAGCGCGGATACGACCTCGACAATAACGACGCCACTCGAGCGGCCCTCAAGGCTGTGAACGCGAGAACCTACCGCTCAACCGTTGTTGTACCATCCGGTACAGCATCATCCGCTGCTATCTCCAACGATGGAAGATCCGCGCTAGTCATTCAGGGCTCTTCTCTCTACGTAACTGACGTGGCTGCCGGGCAGGTAACGACGCTGCCCCTCACATCAGGATCCTCACTTCCTCTCGCGATAAGTCCCGATGGACGGTTCGGTTTCTGGATTAGCACCTCGGGAGCGCTGGGCTGCATCGATGTCCCTGATCATCGGATTACGGAGTCTGTGCAGACCAAAGTCGTTGCAATTGATGTCGATGAAACAGGTGGCTTATGGTGGATTAACGCCGATGGAAGCCTTTTCCGGTCAATGGGGTGCCCGACTGAGGCTTCGCGGCCAGTCTCGAGCGGCTTCGGCTCTGTGGCGGCATTTCATATCACAGCCTCCCCCGCAAACATTTTTACGCTTACTACTAATGGTGTTGTCCACGTGAGGAAATTTGCACCTTCAGCCACAACTGCTGGTCCTCCGTCTAAGGAAATCACCGTCGGCTTGGTCCCAGCGGACAGCGATTCCTCTCGTAACACGACCACTCCTGACAGTGCATCTACGAATAGGCTTTTTCAATGCGGCGAAGTAGTTCATGTTGTCGCCGGGTTTAAGGGCCCGCTAAAGACCAGCGCCCACGTCGCATTGTCATTAGCGGGAGAACCCGTCAGTAAAAAGTTCGTCGGTACCGAGCTGAATGGCCTCGGATGCGCGCCCGACGGCAAGGCCTGGGGCGTTCCGATGTTGGACGCCAGACCGCAAGCTCTACCTAGCGGTGGTTCCGTTCCCGCCGACGGCATCGATGAACGCGACCGCTCTACTCGAGTCGTCATCGCGAACTCTGCAGACAGCAGCCACTCCATAGTTGTCCACGCCGATGGTCGAGTCGACTTACTCACCATCAAGTCAGTTCCGTGGGCTTCAGCCGTGGCTAACGCCGTCGTTGCAGTACCCATTCGTGACGGCGTTGTGACGGTGACTTCGTCGGGCCAAGCGCAACTAGTTAATAGTGCCGGCAGCTCAAGCCTCGGTAGCCTCGAGTCCGCACCGTCCCCATGGACGGTTACACATGGGGGTACCGCATACGTTGCAGCTGGCGACAGGGTCTTTGCCATCACAGTTGATGGCATAAGAGCATCGCCAAAGATGCCCGGAACTATCAGCACTATGAGAACCGCGGATCAGGGAAACTCTGTCATTGTCTCCGGATCGGGCTTCGTTGCTCAGCTCAGCCTAGATTTCTCGACCCCGGCGCAGGAGATTTCCTTGCCAAAGCTTTCAAATGGAGAATTGGTGTCCTCCGTCGTGCTGGACGAAGGCCGCCAGATCCTTGCCACTTCCTTTGGAAATGTCCTCGTGGTAGATGGTGTCGGCAACATCATTGCTCGCGCAGCCACTGGCGTCGCTGGAATTACCCATGCGAGAGTTCTTCCGGATCACACCGTCGTCGTTGTCGGTGGAAGCGGACGCATCAACAAATATACGAAGGACCTGCAACTTCTCAACTCACAGATGTTTGGACCTATGGCCGCTGACATACAAGTATCCGAAGACGGTCACACGCTGTTGGTTGCTCTCACAGGAAGTTTCTCTGTGTGGGTCGTAGACGGTGAAAACCTTCAACCCATTGCCAAAGTTGCGACCAAGGCCGACGCTCGCCTGGTCAAGATCAGCCCGGACGGTCACACCGTCGTACAACTTATTCCACCAACGGCATCTTCAGACGAGCCAGCACGCATCGTGCGGACCATCTTGTGAAAAAACTAAACACCATTTTCCGCACGAAGGGTCTGTGTGTTCATTTGAGCACTTAATTATGGAACAGAGGGCAACACGTAAGCAAAGAAGTCTCATTTTATAGCTTTAGACCTAGAAAAACCGAAGTGACGCTAGCATCCCCCGAATCTGTGCGTATTCGCTCGTTGTAGTGTATTCCGTTACTTCGTGCATCGTATTAAAACCAAGGCCAGCCGAAAAGAAGCCATACTTTCCGTTCGACTGAAAAAAGGCTGCCAAGTTGCACACCTTCGTAGTCCCCACAGGTTGCCCAGGACCCGAATACAGAGAAATGCCCAATCGCAGCGGCTTACCGTCTGGGTAGTAGGATGCGTCCGACCCCACATTCACTATCTCTGTCTTTATGGTTGTCGGCGCGGCTGATGTATCCATTCCCGGGATGTTTGCGGGCGTGGAGTCAAGGAGCTGATAGGGCTTGAGCGTTGCGCAAGGCTGAAAATCGAGTGGCGTATCGAAATTCAGTACCGCTATAGATCTGCCTGAGGAGTCGCGAACTTCGGCCCCCGTCTTGATCCGGGGGTCTGAAGGTTTCGTCACCGACCACACGGAAGGGTAGTTAAAACTAAGCCCCATCTCTGAGTCTTTGAAGGTCGCCGTATCATTCGACGATGTCGGGACAGGCAATGTCGCGGACCCGCCCGACGAACTACAGGAACTCAGCATCATTGACAGCAGGATCGCAACGCCCCCCATGCCGACAGACCGCCAAGCCATCCAGCGTGATCTCCCAGACCTCATGCCCCTCCTTTGATTTCTCACTACTGTGCAAAGACTAGTGCCAAGCCCAGCATTCCAGCGGTTGGCACGTCAGGAACCGCTTCCCGCAGAGCAGCGACCGCTCCACACACCAATCGGAGCTGCTTTTGACCGGGCAGCACCCGCATCACAACGTGGTCCGATGCCCCATCTCCGCTCGTTCCTAACAGCAAAGTCTCCCACCGTGATCGTGCAGTTTACGGTCGGCCAGTTGGCAATTTCCTGGGCGCACTTGGCATCGGTCTCCGGCGGTGCTGGCTTGCGTTGAATAGGGCAAGTTCAAACGTGGAGCCTGTCACATGGGCACCGTCCTCTCTCAGGAGACGGGCCTTCGTGCAGCGCTTGCGAAGACCGCTCCCCGGTTTCGCAAACACAGTAGGACAAGGTCGATCTGAAAACATCCATGCTCATGTCCCAACGCTAGAGGCTGTTTCTTAATGGCATAGACCACTATTTCTGTCCCTTGTTCGTCGTTTCTCGAAGTTCGGACAAGAGACGTCGTACCCCCTTGATATGGTGAACGAAAATTCAGTGAAAGGTTGGTAATGGGGCGTCGTCGGGGATTCTTCGCAGAAATGCAGCATCAGGCGCGGCTGGCTGAACAGCGGCAGCGGGCCGCAGTCCGTGAGCAGGCGGCCGCAGCCCGGCGGGCAGAGCAAGCCTTTAGGGCGGAACAACGAGCAACTGCTGCGTTCCAGCGGGCTTCAGAGGCTGAGCGGAAGCGTTTGGAGAAGGAAGCCGCAGATGCCCACGTCGCTGCCAAACAGGCTGAAGTGGAGCAACTGAACGCCGAGCTTATTGCCGTATACGACCAAGTCGATTCTCTTCTGGAAGCAACTCTCAACGTTGACGACTACGTGGATCTTGAATCACTCCGGCAGACAGCAAAGCATCCTCCTTTTGATCGGTCACTCGAGGTTCCGACGCCTCCCCCCGTTGTCCTCTTGGATCCCGAGGAGCCAATATTTCAGCCTCCTGCTCCCCCGGCTGGGTTGTTTGGCCGTAAGAAGAAGCTAGCTGAAGCGCAAGCCCAGGCTGAAGCAGAGTACGCAGCTGCCCGTGGTGCCTGGGAGGTTGAGATGAAGCGGCTGCCCGAGCGCCGTCGTCAACTCGCGGAACGTCATGCGGCAGCCGAGACGAGACGGCAAGAGCAACTTGCGCAAGCGCGCAAGGTCTACGAGGCCGAGTGCGCCGCTCGCGAAACAGAAGTCGCCGAACACAACGCCTCCCTGGATCAGTTGATCGCGGGCTTGGGTTATGGCGTCGTCGACGCAGTGCAGGAGTACGTTGGAATCGTGCTCGCGAACTCCGTGTACCCCGAAGCTTTCGAGGTGGAGCACGAATCCGAATTCGATCCTGCGACTGCTGAGCTTGCCTTGCGAACGCTCGTACCGGGCCCGGACAGTGTCCCAACGATCAAGTCCTACAAGTACGTCAAAGCATCGGATGAAATCACGCCGGTTGCTTTGTCTCAGAAGGACTCAAAGGACCGGTATTCCGGCGCTGTGCACCAAGTCGCGTTGCGTACACTGCACGAGGTCTTTGAAGCGGACCGGCGCGGTTTGATCCAGAGCATCTCTCTGGAAGTGGGAACGAATACCATCAACCCGGCGACCGGCCGCGACACCTACATTCCGTTCGTTGCTGTAGCTGTCCCACGCGACGCCTTCGCCGACATTGATCTTTCAGCCGTCGTACCGTCCGCCACTCTTGAGCATCTTGGGGCTTCAGTCTCGAAGAATCCGCTCGGTCTGGTTCCAGCCAATGTCTCTGGAGTGCGTACTTCCTGATGTCGGCTGAGCAAACAATGATTTTCAATCCCCCGCCCGGGTGGCCCAAGCCCCCGCTCTCGTGGCGCCCTCCTGCCGGGTGGACGCCCGATCCAACATGGCCGGCCCCACCCGAGGGCTGGCAATTATGGCTACCCGCCAACACTGACGGGGATGACCTAACTCAAACGCCGCCAGCGGCGGTCGACAGGCAAGACCAACCGGTCGTTAGCACCTCCGGCGGTCAGTCTTCAGAATCAGCCAGGATCGAGTTCCTCGAGGCAGAAAACAGCCTCTTGAAGCAACGTCTTGAACAGACCCCGACTGCCGCAGCGTCGTATGTTGAACTCAACGACGGACTGGTACTTCAAGAGGTCGGCATCTACCGCTACCATCACCCACTCGAGAACGCAGCCTCCTACCGTGACCGGCTAAGTGAGATCGAAACACGCATCGCCGACCTGGTACGGGCCGGTGGCGCCATCATCAAGTCCAACATGTTCACCTTTGACAACTCCTTGGCCAAGGGCAGACGGATGACCGAGGACTTGGCAAAGCTCATGCTCAGGGCATACAACGCCGAAGCAGACAGCAGCATCAGGTCACTCAAACTCGGCAACGTCATAACCGCCAAACGGCGTCTGGAAGCGTCACGAGTGGCCATCGCCAAGCTGGGCGCACTAATGGAAATGTACATCAGCGATGAATTCCATGACCTCCGACTCGAAGAGATTGAGCTTACAGCCGACTGGCTGATGAAGAAGCAGGAAGAAAAAGAAGCGCAACGTGAAGAGCGCGCCCGCCTACGCGAAGAACAACGCGTCGAAAGGGAACTCGCCGAGGAACGCTCTCGACTGGACAAAGAACGTTCACACCTCCTCAATGCCCTTGCTGCCCTCGGCGCCTCCGGCCAACACGACGAAGAACTTGAACAGCGTCTTAGAGAAGTCGACGAGGCCATCGCCCAGAACGACTTCCGTGCGGCCAATATTAGGGCCGGGTACATCTACGTGATCTCAAACCGAGGAGCCTTCGGCGAGGGGGTCGTGAAGATCGGTCTCACACGCAGGCTGGAGCCAGAACAACGCGTAGCCGAACTCAGTGGTGCATCCGTCCCCTTCCGATTCGACATCCACACCCTGTACTTCTCCGAAGATGCCGTCACTCTTGAGAACGAACTCCACAAACACTTCGCCGCCCGCGCCCTGAACCAGTCCAATCTCCGAAAAGAGTTCTTCTTCGCTACACCAGCCGAGGTACGCGATGTCCTGGAGCATAAGATCGGCAACCTGCTCGAATTCACAGAACATGCCGACTCAACCGAATACTTCCAGTCTGTCGGTTACTGGCCCCAGCGAGGCAATAACCAACTCACCGAACAGAGCTGAGTGCTATCCCTATGGCCAGCGCAGCACTTTCAAAGGGCCTATAACGACGCATCTGTCGTGTAAAAGCCGGGGCACCTCAGCAGATGGACCAGCGCGACGGACCTTGAACAGGGCTGGCGGTTCGAGCTTCTTGACGAAGTGCATCGTAGGCCGATCCCCGGGGCAAGGCAAGGCTCACCAGTCCCGTGCGGCCTCTACTCCCGACAAAAGGGCCAGCCGCTCGGCCGCGAGGGAACGACCCAACTCCAATTCAGACTCAGCCATGACCTTGTCGAGCGCATCGAACAATTCCTCGCGCTCCTCTGTCTCAATGAATGGGGACCGTCCGTCGAGGCGATTGAAGGCGCTGGCGTAATCACGCCCAACGTCCTCCAATCGTCCCACGGTGGACTCGTCGGACTCCCCTGAGAGCGCTGCGAGCACCTCGCTTCGTGTTTTCTTGAATTGCGCCACAGCTTTCTTGAACCGACCAGAACTAATGTGCTCGCGTCCGTCCCAGTCACGAAGCGGGTTTTCAAGATTCTCTTGAACCCATTCAGGCTTGCGTGCCTTGGTGATGCTGACACTTGTGCCGTTGGCCGCCTCAGACCGCCACCGACTCCGCATCGCAGAGGCGAATTCATGAGGGACGCTGTCTAGGTAGAGGTACTCGAGGTTGGGAACTTCGATAGGAAGCAAGCATTCGGCCTTCGTTATGCCGAACAGGTCGGAGATGAAGAGGTCCTGGAGCCGGCCGAGCCTGTTAAGCATTCCAGCGTTTGTGACCTGTCCGAGATTGCCTCCGAGAGTCAGTCTCTTCAGGTTGGGAAACGTAGACGCTATCCGAAGACAGTCCACTTCGGACAACCCAGTTGCCTTCAGGCTGCGCACATCATTTTGAACGGGCGCTCCCTCGGCGAGGGCACAGTCCAGGTCTGCGGGGGTCATTACAAGTTCCCCTGGTTCGTTCCACTCACGTTCGCCCCTGTCCCAAGCGCGTTGCCGGGCCAGCTGATAACCCACTCTCCAGCTGTTGGTGTAGCTATTCGACGGTTGGTCGTGAATCAGCGGCAGACTGCCAAAGACGCGAAAGCTTCGAGGAAGCACCTAGTCGCAATTGACGTAGGACAATCGGCCATTCCACGAATTGTGCGTCAGTACAAGAGGCTCAATGACGTCCAAGTCATCGGTTGATGATGGCTCCGGACCTGACCAATCCAGGTTAAGGACACCCACCTTTTTCCAACTTGGATCGATACTCGTGACTTGGGCCCCCACCCACTCACCGACGAGATCATTCGGACCAACGACGATGTCTCCGACGCCCAGCGGACGTGGCGGGACGGCTGAAGTTCTTCTGACACGATGGCAATCCTACGGACCACCCAGGCACGCAGGAAGTAAGGCTAATCAGCGCTTTCCCTCCCTGATCGTCGGCCTGAAATCCCGCGAAGGTATTTTGCACGACTGGAGCAACGACCCGCCATGCAAAGCGGCGACACACCTCAGCTAGGCCACACTTGGTATCCCAAACCCCCACCTGCCCACCCACCCCCTTGACTCCCACCCCCACCTTCCCTAAACTTTTCATAAAGCAGAATCTAAATTCCACAAAGCGGAAACTGAGGCCAAGCACCAAGGCCCAGTCGAAGCACAGAGGAAGATAGATCAAAGCCCCTCCTCGGAAGGACCTACGATGACGTACACAGTGAACTGCTCCATCCTCCTGACGGAGCTGCCCTTGCTCGAGCGCCCCGCCGCCGCGAAGGCAGCCGGTTTTGACGCCGTCGAGTTCTGGTGGCCCTTCGCCACTTCGGTTCCCACCGACAAAGAGACAACCGAGTTTGAAAAAGCCATCAAGGACGCCGGCGTTCAGCTCACGGGCTTGAACTTCAACGCAGGCAACATGCCTGGCGGCGACCGCGGCCTGGTTTCCTGGAAGGGACGTTGCTCCGAGTTCAAGGACAACATCGACGTCGTAGCCGGCATTGGTGAGCGCCTGGGCTGCAAGGCCTTCAACGCCCTCTACGGCAACCGCCAGGACGAGTTCACCCCTGAAGAGCAGGACGAACTCGCGGCCAAGAACCTCGCCGCAGCAGCAGAGGGCGTCGCCCGCATCGGCGGCACCGTCCTCCTCGAGCCGGTCAGCGGCGCACCCAAGTACCCGCTCCTCACCGCCGAAGACGCACTCAAGGTCATCGCCCGCGTCAAGGCAGAGTCCGGCGCACAGAACATCAAGCTCCTCGCCGACTTCTACCACCTGGCAGTCAACGGCGACGACGTCGAATCCGTCATCGAGAACCACGCCAAGGACTTCGGCCACATCCAGATCGCCGACAACCCCGGCCGCGGAGCTCCCGGAACCGGCACGCTCCCTCTCGGCGAATGGATCGCCCGCAGCCGCGAACTCGGCTACGACGGCTACATCGGCCTTGAGTACAAGGAACCGCAGGAATCGGCTTTCAGCTGGGCCATCCGCCAGCGCGCCAACGCCAACTAAGCACCCAGCTCAACAAGCACACCTGAGCTAAAAAGACTTTCAGAAAGCGAACCACAATGAGCAACGTTGCAGTCATCGGACTCGGAATCATGGGCCTCCCCATGGCCATCAACCTCGTCAAGGCCGGCCACACGGTCACCGGATTCAACCGCAGCCAGGACAAGATCGACAAGCTCGTCTCCGAAGGCGGCCAGGGTGCCACGAGCATCGCTGACGCCGTCAAGGACGCCGACGTCGTCATCACCATGGTCCCGGACTCCCCCGATGTTGAGGGCGTAGTCAGCGGCAAGGACGGCGTCTTCGCTAACGCGAAGAAGGGCACCATCTGGATCGACGCATCCAGCATCCGCCCGGACGTCGCCAAGCGCCTCTCCGACGACGCAGTCGCAGCAGGCATCCGTCCGCTCGACGCTCCCGTATCCGGTGGTGAGCAGGGCGCCATCGACGCCGTCCTGTCCATCATGGTCGGCGGCGAAGCGGCTGACTTCGAGGCAGCACAGGATGTCCTCAACGCAGTGGGCAAGACCATCGTCCACGTCGGCCCGTCCGGCTCCGGCCAGACCGTCAAGGCAGCAAACCAGCTGATCGTAGCCGTCAACATTCAGGTCCTCGGCGAGGCCATCGCCTTCCTTGAAGCCTACGGCGTAGATACCGACGCAGCACTGAAGGTCCTCGGCGGCGGCTTGGCCGGCTCCAAGGTCCTCGAGCAGAAGGGTCAGAAGATGCTCGACCGCAACTTCGACCCCGGCTTCCGCCTGGCCCTCCACCACAAGGACCTCGGCATCGTCACCTCCGCAGCCCGCGAAGCCAACGTCGCTGTCCCGCTCGGCGCAGTCGTCGCCCAGCTCGTCGCCGCAACCGTCAACCAGGGCGACGGCGGCCTCGACCACTCGGGCCTCTTCAAGCAGGTCCTCCAGCTCAGCGGCCGCAAGTAAGCACCCCGGCAAAAGCCGGACAGAAACGAAAGCAGGGAACCCGCCGTCGTACTTAAACGACGGCGGCTCCCTCACCACACCCAAAAACACCACAGACTTCGCCCGAAAGGGCAAAAAACAAGGAGTACACCATGGCAAAGATGCGCACCGTTGATGCGGCCGTAGCCATCCTGGAAAAGGAAGGCGCAACCGAAGCTTTCGGTCTGCCCGGCGCAGCGATCAACCCCTTCTACTCAGCAATGCGTGCCCACGGCGGCATCCGCCACACGCTGGCCCGCCACGTTGAAGGCGCCAGCCACATGGCCGACGGCTACAGCCGCGCAGCTGATGGCAACATCGGCATCTGCATCGGCACGTCGGGCCCCGCAGGCACGGACATGATCACCGGCCTGTACGCAGCCCAGGCTGATTCCATCCCCATGCTCTGCATCACCGGCCAGGCACCCGTTGCCAAGCTGCACAAGGAAGACTTCCAGGCTGTGGACATCGAGTCCATCGCCAAGCCGTTGACCAAGTTCGCCATGACCATCCTGGAGCCGGGCCAGGTTCCGGGCGCCTTCCAGAAGGCTTTCCAGCTGATGCGTTCGGGTCGTCCGGGCCCGGTCCTGCTGGATCTGCCCATCGACGTTCAGATGGCGGAGATCGAGTTCGACATCGACGCCTACGAGCCCCTGCCGATCGAGAAGCCCAAGGCTTCCCGCAAGCAGCTGGAAAAGGCACTGGACCTGCTGACCGCATCCCAGCACCCGCTGATCGTTGCCGGTGGCGGCATCATCAACGCCGGCGCTTCGGCCCAGCTGGTTGAGCTGGCCGAGATCCTGAACGTTCCCGTTATTCCCACCCTGATGGGCTGGGGCGCCATCCCGGACGACCACCAGCTGATGGCTGGCATGGTCGGCCTGCAGACCTCGCACCGCTACGGCAACGAGACGTTCCTGCAGAGCGACTTCGTTATCGGCATCGGCAACCGCTGGGCCAACCGCCACACGGGTGGCCTGGACACCTACACGGCCGGCCGTAAGTTCGTGCACATCGACATCGAGCCGACGCAGATCGGTCGCGTGTTCTCCCCGGACTTGGGCATTGCGTCCGACGCCGGTGCGGCGCTGGACGGTCTGTTGGAGCTGGCTCGCGAACGCCAGGCAGCCAAGACCCTGCCGGACTACTCGGGTTGGGTTGCCGAGTGCCAGGAGCGCAAGAGCTCCCTGCACCGCAAGACCAACTTCGACAACGTGCCCATCAAGCCGCAGCGCGTATACCAGGAAATGAACAAGGCCTTCGGCCGCGACACCACCTACGTGTCCACCATTGGCCTGTCGCAGATCGCCGGCGCTCAGATGCTGCACGTGTTTGGTGCCCGCAAGTGGATCAACGCAGGCCAGGCCGGCCCGCTGGGTTGGACCGCTCCCGCTGCTCTGGGCGTTGTTCGTGGAACCCCGGACGCCACCGTTGTTGCACTGTCCGGTGACTACGACTTCCAGTTCATGATCGAGGAACTGGCCGTAGGCGCACAGTTCAACCTGCCGTACATCCACGTTGTGGTGAACAACAGCTACCTAGGCCTGATCCGTCAGAGCCAGCGCGGCTTCAACATGGAACAGAACGTTTCCCTGGCCTTCGAGAACATCAACTCGACTGGGCTCTCTGCGAACGCAGCGGGCTACGGCGTGGACCACATCAAGGTTGCCGAGGGCTTGGGCGTCAAAGCCATCCGCGTTGAGGACCCGAACGATCTGCCTGCCGCTTTCGATAAGGCCAAGGCACTGATGGGCGAGTTCAAGGTTCCCGTGGTGGTTGAAGTGATCCTGGAAAAGATCACCAACATCTCCATGGGCGTTGAGATCAATGGCGTGAACGAGTTCGAAGAGCTGGCAGAGACCGCGGCGGACGCACCCACCGCGATCCTGACCAAGGCCTAGAGAAAACAGTAAGGAGGCACCGGAATGCGCGTTGTCATCGCCCCGGACAAATTCAAGGGCTCGCTGTCCGCGCCCGACGTCGCCACGCACCTGGCAACAGGCCTGCAGGCGGGGTTCGGCCAGGGCATTGAAGCAACACGCATTCCGGTGGCCGACGGCGGCGAAGGAACCATCGACGCCGCCATCGGCTCCGGCTTCACCCGCCGGACCACCACCGTCACCGGCCCGCTCGGCGAGCCTGTGAAGGCCGACTTCGCAGTGCGGGACCAGGAAGCTGTCATCGAGATGGCGGCGGCTTCCGGCCTGGCCCTCCTCCCGGACGGCCCCACGTCGGAAACGGCCAAGACAGCAACCAGCATCGGCACGGGCGAACTCATCCGCGCCGCGCTGGACCTCGGCTGCCGCAAGATCATTCTGGGTGTCGGCGGAAGCGCCAACACCGACGCCGGCGCAGGAGTCCTGCAGGGCCTCGGCGCCGTCTTCCTGGACGAGAACGGCAACGAGCTCCCCGGCGGCGGTGCCGCCTTGGCACAGCTGAGCAGCATCGACTTCTCCAACTTCGACGTCCGCGTTGAGGCCACGGAGTTCGTGTTGGCGTCCGACGTCGACAATCCCCTTCTGGGGGCCAGCGGAGCCCCAGCCATCTTCGGTCCGCAGAAGGGCGCGACGCCGGACGACGTCACCTCGCTCGATGCGGCACTGAGCCACTTCGTCGACGTCCTTGCATCCACAACCGGGCAACATGCCAAATTCGCGGCCAAGGCAGAAGGCGCAGGAGCAGCAGGCGGCGTTGGCTACATTGCCATCGCGGCGCTGAAGGCAGAGCGGCGGCCGGGCATCGACGTCGTGCTTGAATTCACTGAACTGGAAGAACGCCTGAAGGGCGCCGATCTGGTGATCACCGGAGAAGGCAGCCTGGACGAGCAAAGCCTGCTAGGCAAGACCCCCATGGGCGTCTCGCGTGCAGCGCAGCGGAACGGGGTTCCCGTGATCGCAGTGTGCGGGCGGAGTACCCTAAGCCGGGAACAACTCACGGATGCCGGCTTCCACACGGTCCACGCACTGACCGATCTGGAAAAAGATGTCCAAAAATGTATCGCTGAAGCAGGTCCGTTGCTTGAACAATTAGGTAAGCACATAGGCGTGTACCTGGCGGAACGGACCGAAAACAAGGAGTACCTCAATGTCTGAAGCAATCGGCGCCTATGACCTCGTTATCCGGGGCCAGCGCATCCTGACCACCGCCGGTATCGCAGCCCGCGAAGTCGGCATCCGCGATGGCATCATCGTGGCCATCGAACCCCTGGGCAACGGCCTGACGGGCAACGAGGTCATCGAACTCGCAGACGACGAAACCCTCATCCCCGGCCTGGTGGACACCCACGTCCACGTCAACGAGCCCGGCCGCACCGAGTGGGAAGGCTTCGCCTCCGCCACCCGTGCCGCAGCTGCCGGTGGCGTGACCACCATCATCGACATGCCGCTGAACAGCATCCCGCCCACCACCACCGTGGACGGCCTGGAGCAGAAGCGCGTGGTCGCCAAGGACCAGGCTTTCGTGGACGTCGGATTCTGGGGCGGTGCCATCCCGGGCAACAAGGCCCACCTCCGCCCGCTGCACGACGAAGGCGTCTTCGGCTTCAAGTGCTTCCTCCTGCACTCCGGCGTGGACGAGTTCCCGCACCTCGATGCTGACGAGATGGAAGAGGACATGAAGGAACTCAAGTCCTTCGACTCCCTCATGATCGTGCACGCCGAGGACTCCCACGCGATCGACCGCGCCCCGCACCCCGGCGGCGACCACTACGAGACCTTCCTGGCTTCCCGCCCCCGCGGCGCCGAGAACAAGGCAATCGCCGAGGTCATCGAGCGCGCCCGCTGGACCGGCGCCCGCGCCCACATCCTGCACCTCTCCTCCTCCGACGCGCTGCCGATGATCGCTTCGGCAAAGCGCGACGGCGTCAACCTCACCGTTGAGACCTGCCCGCACTACCTGACGCTCATGGCCGAAGAAATCCCCGACGGGGCCACGGCGTACAAGTGCTGCCCGCCCATCCGTGAAGCCTCCAACCGCGAGCTCCTCTGGAAGGGACTGCAGGACGGCACCATCGACTGCATCGTCTCGGACCACTCCCCCTCAACGCTGGACCTGAAGGACCTGGAAAACGGCGACTTCGCCGTCGCTTGGGGCGGCGTTTCCTCGCTGCAGCTGGGCCTGTCCCTCATCTGGACCGAAGCCCGTCACCGCGGCATCCCGCTGGAACAGGTTGTTTCCTGGATGGCCGAGAAGCCCGCTGCCCTGGCCCGCCTGCACAACAAGGGCCAGCTCGCTCTGGGCTATGACGCCGACTTCTCCGTCTTCGCCCCGGACGAAGCCTTTGTTGTGGACGTCACTAAGCTCAAGCACAAGAATCCGATCACGCCGTACGACGGCCGTCCGCTGGCCGGCGTCGTCCGCAAGACCTACCTGCGCGGCACCCCCATCGACGGCCAGAACCCCGGCGGCAAGCTGCTCCGCCGCGGCAACGTTTAGGTCAACCGTCATGGCAGTCAATGCCTACGGGCCACCGCCGTCGCGAGGACCCGCAGCACGCGGCGTCTCCGCGCGGCGCGCCGGCCTGACAGCGCACGGGCTGGCCCTCTGGGTCAACCCCGCCGAGGGCGACGAGATCGATCCTGAAGTCTGGGAGCGGGCAGCACGCCTTGTGCTGGCCCGTGCCATGAAACTTGCCCCGGAGGCGGAAGTCCGCATCTGGCCCGCCACCGGGGCAGAGCACTCCGGCGTCGGCGACACTTCCTGGGGCGGCACTCCGCAGGAAGCCGCCGACGCCGGTACCAACGATTCGCTGTCACTCGCCGATGCCCTCGCGGACGCCCGTTCGGACGCCCGCGCTGCCGGAAATTCACCCTCCAACGGACAATTCACCAGCGCACGCGAGGGTGATTTGTCCGGAAGAGGGGGACGCACCGAAACCGGTAGTGGGGGACGCACCGAAACGGGTGACAGCACCGCCGTCGAGCCCGTAACGTTGGCGAGCCGCCGCAGCCAACTTGCGGTAGACCTCGCCGCTGAAGTAGTGCTGCTGGACGGCGAGCCGGTTGCCTTTACTGGCATGGAATACAAGCTGCTCCGCTACCTCGTGGTGAACTGCTCCCGGGCCATCAGTCGTGAAGAATTGCAACGTTTTCTGGAGTCATTTGACCTTCCCGGCGCGGCATTTCGCTCGATCGACGTTTATGTTGGAAGGGTGCGGCGGAAGCTCGGCTCCGCCCGACACACCGTCGCCACCGTCCGTGGTGGCGGCTACCAGTTCGTGCCAGGCCCCTATGCCACAGTGCGCGGACCTGCGGAATACAGCATCTAAGTTCGCTGTTCTGTCCTATAGACAATCCGTTTTTTGAATGATGAATGCCGGCTGTTTGCCGGTGAAACGTAAAGGATCGCCATGACCCAGAAACTCCTCGTCGGAACGCAAGCACCTGATTTCGCGCTTCTCGACGCCGACGGCACCAAGGTCTCGCTGTCCGACTACCGCGGACGCAACGTCATTGTGTACTTCTACCCGAAGGCCGCCACCCCCGGCTGCACCACCGAGGCCTGCGACTTCCGCGACAACCTGGCCAGCCTGCAGGGCAAGGGCTACGAGGTTATCGGGATCTCCCCGGACGCTCCGGAGGCATTGTCCAAGTTCACGGGTGACTTTGCGCTGACCTTCCCGCTGCTCTCCGACGAAGACCACAAGGTTGCCCTGGCATATGGCGCCTGGGGCGAGAAGCTGGTTGACGGCGAAATCCACGAAGGCCTGGTCCGCTCCACCGTTGTGGTGGACGGCGAAGGCACCGTGAAGCTCACCCAGTACCAGGTTGCCGCCCAGGGCCACGTCCAGGCGCTCAAGGAAGAGCTGGGCGTCTAACCCTCTCTCACATCCCGCGTGCTTGAGCGAATCGCTCTCTCATATAACTGCACAAAACGTGTAACGCCCGCCCACTTTTGTGAGCGGGCGTTTCATGTGTCGTGACTAAACGTGACAAATACCCAGCAGCATTAGTTAATGGAGCCATGGTCTCTCCCACACCCGTGCGCCATGCTGTCGTTGTTGAAGACGACGCTGACATCCGCGGCCTCCTCGTCCTCGTACTGGAGCAGCTCGACTTTGTGGTGACCGAAGCACCTGACGGTCTCTCCGGCGTCGAGGCTGTCCGCAGAACCAACGCCGAATTGGTGACGCTGGACATCAACCTTCCGGACATCGATGGCATGGAAGTCTGCCGCCGACTCCGCGAATTCTCGGACGCGTACATCCTGATGCTCACGGCCCGGGCAGACGAGATCGACAGGCTCAACGGCCTGGACACAGGCGCCGACGACTACATCAACAAACCGTTCAGCCCCAAGGAACTTCAGGCCCGTATCCGCGCCTTGTTCCGCCGGGCCCGCACGCCTGCCGCACCCGCCGAGGATCAGCGCCAAACGGACGAGCTCGCCCGCGCAGCGGTGGTGCAGCAGAGCCTTTTGCCGCGCGAAACGGTCCGCCTCAAGGGCTACGACGTCGCAGGCGCCTTCCGCCCTTCGCGCAGCGTGGGCGGGGACTTCTACGACTGGTACCAGACCCGCGACGGCATGCACCTCACCTTCGCCGACGCCATGGGCAAAGGAATGGGAGCCGCCCTCATCGCAGCAACGGTCCGTGCAGTGATGCGCTCGGTAGCTGACACCCCGGCCATTGACGCCGCGTTTGGCTCAGCCAGCGCCACCATCACTTCTGACTTGGACCAGTCGGGGTCCTTCGTCACCATGTTCCACGCGCGGCTGGACAGCGCCAGCGGGACAATGAGCTACATCGACGCCGGTCACGGCCTCGCACTGCACGTTCCTGCTGAGGGGGCGGCGCGGAGGTTGGTTTCCGCGGGCCCGCCTGTCGGCATCCTGGACGACCAACAGTGGCCTGCTTCGGAGCTGCAACTGGAGCCGGGCGATTCCTTGGTGATCGTCAGCGATGGCGTGCTGGACGCGCACGATTCCCTGGAGGAGTTCCAACGGAACGTGGAGAAAGTGGCGCGCACCGGGCCTACGTCAGACGACGTGTGCGCCGCCCTGCTGGAGTTGGCACCGGCGTCAACCGCTGAAGATGATGTAACTGCCGTCGTCGTACGCCGAAAACCACACGCAGAACTGTAGATAACAAAAGGGGGGATTTGTGACACGTTTCTGGACTCGGCTGATCGTTCTTCTCACAGTCATTTTGGGCGTCAACTATGTTGCGTGGCGCTGGATGGCCTCGCTGAACTGGGACGCGTGGTGGATCGCGGTCCCGCTGGTGCTGGCCGAGACATACAGCCTGATCGACGTGATGCTGTTCGGCCTGACGGTGTGGAACATCAAGTTTCGCAAGCCACCGCCTCCGGCCCCCGAGACTGCCACCGTGGACGTTTTCATCACCACCTACAACGAGCCATTGGACTTGGTGATGACCACCGCCCTGGCCGCCAAGGACATTCGCTGGCCCCACAGCACCTGGATCCTGGACGACGGCAACCGCCCGGAGATGCGCGAACTCGCCGAGTCGAACGGGATCGGTTACGTGACGCGAACCGCCGATTGGACCCCGGACATGCCGCGGCACGCCAAGGCGGGCAACTTGAACAACGCGCTGATGCTCACCTCGGGCGAGTACCTGTTGATCCTCGACGCCGACCAGATCCCCGAGCCGGACATCCTGGACAAGACGCTGGGCTACTTCAACGACGACAAAGTGGCACTGGTCCAGACCCCGCAATACTTCATCAACGTCCCCGCCGACGACCCTCTGGGCAGCCAGGCACCTCTGTTCTACGGACCCATCCAGCAGGGCAAGGACGGGTGGAACGCCGCGTTCTTCTGCGGCTCCAACGCGATCCTCCGCCGGGAGGCCCTCATGCAACTGGGCCTGGTGGGCTACGTCAAAGCCACCGAAAAGAGTATCCGGCGTGCCCTCGCTGCATCCCGGACCGCCATCAAGAAGGCCCGGCGGTCACCCGAGGCGGAGAATCCGCTGGTGGAGCAGATGCTCAACGAGGTTGAGGCTGCTACCGAATCCGCACAGAAGGAACTCGAAGCCGGGGCATCCCTCAGCGAAATCACCTACCGGGTCCGCCGCCAAGTGGATGACGCTGTGCGCACCCTCGTGGCCGCCGACTTCTCCGCACTCCAATCCGACCTCGAAGAGATCGCCGCCATGGAACTCGCCCACGTCGGAGAGTCGGGCGTGACCACCGTGGCGAGTGACGCCGTCGACCGCATGTCCGGACGCGACTGGTCCCCCTTGGGCGCGCTCGAGTCGGTTCACGCCGTCCTTGACGCCATCTCCGTGGAACGCTCCGACGAAGCCCAGCCGATCATGCCGCTGGCCACCATCTCCGTCACGGAGGACATGGCCACCGCCATGCGCCTGCACGGCCTGGGGTGGAAGAGCGTGTACCACCACGAAATCCTGGCCAACGGTCTGGCGCCCGAGGACCTCAAAACCATGCTCACCCAGCGCCTCCGTTGGGCCCAGGGCACCATGCAGGTGCTGCTCCGCGAGAATCCGCTGGTGCAACGCCGGCTCACGTGGGGCCAGAGGCTGATGTACTTCTCCACCATGTGGAGCTACCTGAGCGGATTCGCGGCCGTCGTCTACTTCGCCGCGCCTATCATCTACCTGACGCTCGGCATCCTCCCGGTGAGCAGCCTCAGCTACGACTTCTTCATCCGCTTCATCCCGTTCATGGTGGTGAACCAACTCTTGTTCCTTGTGGCCGGGCACGGCATTCCCACCTGGCGCGGGCAGCAGTACAGCCTTGCGCTGTTCCCCACCTGGATCAAGGCCTGCACGACGGCGGCGCGGAACGTTTGGTTCGGGCGTCCCCTCGGGTTCGCGGTCACCCCCAAGGCACGCCAGAGCGGTGGACCCAGTTGGAGCCTCATCCGTCCCCAGATCATTGTGGCGGTGCTGCTTGCCATAGCGCTGGTTGTTGGCCTTATCCGGCTTCTTGCCGGAATGTCCGAGCCCTTGGGCACACTGGTGAACGTGGCATGGGTTGCGTTCGACCTTGTGGTCCTGAGCGTTCTGGTCAAGGCAGTTTTGTACAAGGGTTTTGAGCCTGAAGGTGTTGGGCCCGAGCGCCCCGAGGAGAGGAATGCAGATGCAGTTTAGCTACGAGGTCAAAGACTCCTACGCGGAGGTGAAGAGCGTGGGCCGGCTGAACATGGTTGCTGCGCCCAAGCTGCGCGAAGTAGTGAACGAAGTGGTGGCCGGTGGGTCCAGCCGTGTTGTGGTGAACCTGGCCGAGACCGACTTCATGGATTCCTCCGGGCTCGGCGCCCTGATCGGCTGCCTTAAAGCCGCCCGACAAGCCGGCGGGGACCTCCGGATCGCCGGCGTTCAGCCACAGGTCAAGATGGTCCTGGAACTGACCAACATGGACAGGGTACTCACGGCCTACCCTTCAGCCGAGGAGGCGTTCGGCGATGACTGAGGTCATTGCCCGCCGGGGATTCCACGGGCCGTCCAATGAGGAAGCAATCGAAGCCATCCACAACGAGCTTGATGCCCTCTGGGACGACGCATCCTTCGTGCCGGACATGGACCGGATGACGTTCGCTACGGCCGTGATCGAGGCCGCCGCGAACATCGTGCAGCATGCGGAGCCTGTGGCGGAGAAGCCCGTGGAGATCGACGTCGACATCAGCGTCCAGCCCTCCCGGCTGATTGCCCGGGTCAGCGCCCACAACGCCCGGGAGCCCTTCGCGGATGACATGCAGGCGTCCATGCCGGATGCGGAGGCGGAGTCCGGGCGTGGGTTGGCGCTCATCGAAGCCTTGGTGACCACAGTGACCTTCGAACGCCAGGATGGCACCAACACCTGGATCCTCACCCGCAACACCTAACCCTCTCTCACATCCCACCGGTCATAACCGCACGCTCTCTCACATCCCACCGGTCATAACCGCACGCTCTCTCACATCCCACCCGCTTGAGCCGAACATTGAAGTGCAACGGGTTGTTCTGCCCATGGCCAAAGCGCAACTAAGCGTGACAGCATTCGGTGAGATCCGCCGTCGAGCACTAACAACATTGGGGAACGAAATGAACCGCCGCATGCACCGAAACGCTTGGGCGTTGGCCGCTGCCCTTGCGGTGGTGACTGTTGCTGCAGGTTGCAGCAACACCCCCGACGAACCCAAACGGGTGCCCAGCGAGGCGCCGCCCGTTACTGCCGAGCCTGGCCCGGTGGCCGAAAGCGCCGCCAGGTACAACGCACTGACCGCTGACCTCATTGCAGCCTTGGAAGCGAAGATGCCGGCCATCACCTGGACCGTGGATGATCCGGCAAGGATGAGCCGCACCCAAGACGGCAGGTGCATGCTCTCGCCGCGAAGCATGAAAAGCAGCGCAGACATCGTGGAGCCCTCCAAGAACTTTGAGGACGTCTTCGCCGCAGCCGATCCCGTCCTGGAAAAGCACGGATTCCCTGCCTTCGACGGCACAGATCCAGTACCCGGCGGCTGGGTGGTCACGCGCAGCACGAATGGCTCCGGGGCCACGGTGACCATCGAATCCAAGAGCCCGGCGTACCTGCGAATATCGGTTCCGGTTCAGTCCGAGAACTGCGATTCCAACGAAATTCCTCAGGGGGACAGATAAATGGCGGGATTCTACGGTGCTGATATTGCCCAATTGCGGGCACTCGCCAAAACGATGTCGAGGCAGTCCGAACGGCTGACCTCGCTGTCCATGGAACTGGGCAACCTCATCAGCAACGCGCCGTGGGATGGTCGCGACGCCGTGATGTTCCGCACCGCTTGGGACTCCGAGCACCGTCCCATGCTGAGGAAAATCTCCAGCGAGTTGCAGAATCAAGCCACTGAACTGACGCGCAACGCCGACGAGCAGGACAAATCCAGCTCGGGGTCCTCTGGTGCGGATCACTCCGGGCGGGGAGATTCGAACCCTCCCGGCGACCCCGGCCCGCTGGACCCGGACAAACCCGACGTCGATGTGCCCGGCGATGTGCGCAATGACCCTGATGCCGGCGATCCCAGCGATATCAATCAAGGACAGATTGGCGACTGCTGGCTGTTGGCAGGAATCGGTTCGGTGGCCCAGGTGCTGGAGCGCGAAGGCAAACTCGACGAATTCCTCGAAGAACACATGCGTCCAGTGGGCGACCCGCCCACACACTGGGTGGTCACCCTCTACGAGGACGGCGAACCCGTGGAGGTCACTGTGGAGGCCAAGTCGGTTGACGGCGGAGTCCGCGGCGCCGACGGCGAACCCAACTGGCTCTCCATCTACGAACGCGCGGCAGCCGAGCACCGCGGCGGGTCCTATGACGACATCGACGGCGGCTTCAGCAACGAAGCCATGGAGCTGATGACCGGGCAGTCCGCTGACAAGGATGGCGAACTGAACTTTGATGCTATTGAGGACAAACTCTCGGACGGCCAGGCCATTTCCGTGGGCACCGAGGACGTCAAGGACGACGACTTCGACTGGGTCTGGGAGTCCGACGAAGTCAACCGAACCGACGTCGTGCCCAACCATGCGTACGTTGTGGTTGATGTGAAAACCAACGACGACGGCGAAAAAGTGATCGTCTTGGCCAACCCGTGGGGACCCTCCGGCGGTTACATGGAAGGCGACGACGACCTCAAGTCCGGCACCCTGGAACTGACCGAGGATGAGTACAAGGAAAACTTTGACTCCGTGTACTCCGTGGACGTGAAGTAAGGATGGCCGTGGAACAGCTGGTAACAGTCAAGCAAGGCATGCAGCCCACTTTCGACGGCGTCAAGGTCGGAGTGGTCAAAATCGGCATCGCGGACGGCGCTCCGGCCATCCAGTTCTGGATCCGGACCGCCGAACAGCAGCGAAAGCAGGCCTTCCGCGAGGGGCAGTCGGTCACCCTTCCGGGTGCTGGCCTGCTGACGGTCACGTCGATCCAACCCGCGGAAGGAACCACCGCCGCATCGGCGACCTTAACGTACGACGCCGGTAACGTCACCGATTGAGCGTCGGCGCCGGACGGGGTGAGAGAGCGATCCGATTAAACGCCCGGAACGTGAGAGAGCGATCCGGTTAAACGCCCTGGATGTGAGAGAGGATCAGGCTTTGGCGATGGCCTCTTTCAGCGCGCCGAGCACCAGGGTCACGGAGGCGCTGTTGGCGTTCGGGCCCATCATGCCGATGCGCCACACCGTGTCCGCGAACTCTCCGACGCCCGAGCCGATTTCCATACTGAAGTTCTCTAAAAGGTAAGCGCGGACGGCGGCCGAGTTGACGCCGTCGGGCACTTTGACGGTGGTGAGGCTCGGCAACCGGGAACCCTCGGCGGCGAACAGTTCCAGCCCCATGTCCTGCAGCCCATCCTGCAAAGCAGTACCAGCCGCCCGGTGCCGGGCCTGGACAACATCCAGCCCTTCGGCGAGGATGCGGTCCAGCGCGGCTTCCAGGCCCGCGATCATGGTGACCGGCGCGGTGTGGTGGTAGGTCCGTGCGCCGCTGGCCGCGCCGACGTACCCGCCGAGCAGCCCAATGTCCAAGTACCAGGAGCGCGGGTCCTTGATGCGACGGTCGAAAGCAAGGTCAGACACCGTGAAGGGAGACAAGCCCGGCGGCACACCGAGGCATTTCTGGGTGCCGGCATATCCGACGTCGATCCCCCAGTCGTCTGCCCGGAGCTCCAAACCGCCGATGGAGGTGACGGCGTCGGTGATCAGCAGCGCATCCCCTTTGCCGGCACCCAATGCGGCGATGTCAGAGAGCACCCCCACCGACGTCTCGGCATGGACGGCAGCGATCACCTTTGGATTAGGGTGCGCTGCGAGTACCCGCTCGGCATCCACGGGCTGGCCCCATTCGTGATCAACCCGGACCACTGTGGCTCCACAGCGTCGCGCAACTTCGCACATCCGCACCCCAAAAAGTCCGTTGACAGCGATCACTGCCACGTCGCCGTCGGACACTGTGTTCACGAAGGCCGCTTCCATGCCGCCGGAACCGGTGGCGCTCAACGGAAGCGTCCGCGCGTTGGCCGTACCCCAGACGGTGCGGAGGCCCTCGCAGGTGCGGTCCAGCCGCTCGATGAACACGGGATCGAGGTGGCCCAGCACGGGGTAGGCCAGGGCGGCCATGGCTTCGGGGTAGCAATTGCTGGGGCCGGGACCAAACAGGAACCTGGACGTCAGAATCTCGGGCATGTGCGAACTCCTTCAGTTGCTTGAGGTCATTCTGCCCCACCCAACGTTGCGGGGCCCGCTCTGCACGCTAAAACGCCCCCATAGCGCGCAGAGTGGGCCTCGCAACGTTCTGGGAGAGGGCCAAAACCAATCCTCCAAGGCCTAACTGCTAAGGTTACTCACCAATACTGAGGCCGCCACGGATAGGGGACGAGAGTGACGACTGAAGGAAAAACCGAAGGCAACGGGGCACCCGAGCAAGGCGTCACGGGCGAGGTTAGCCAGGACCGGTTCGTCGCCGGCCAGGATCTGACGCGCTGGAAATCCCCTGCTGGACGGATACTGGCCGGAGGCGCTGAGAAGGTCACCTCCCTACTGGGCCCCTACGCAGCGCTGATCATCACCCTTGTTGCTGGACTTGCCGTTGCCTTGTCCCTGGCATTGGTGTTTGGTGAGGTCTATGAGTCCGTGACGGAGGCGGACGGCGTCGCCGGGCTTGATGATCCCGTGCTGGCAGCAGCCAAGAGCGTGCGCTCCCCCGCCTTGGACGTGGCTGCCACGGCATATACGAACATCGGCGGAACGGTAGGCATGCCCCTCATCGCCGTGGGCATCATGATATTCCTCGCCACCAAACGGAGGTCGTGGACTCCTGTGATCCTGATGCTCGCAGCGGGGCTGGGTTCTCTGGTCATCACCCTCCTGGGCAAGCCCATCTTCGGCCGCAGCCGCCCGGACATCGCCGACGCAATTCCACCCTACGAACACTCGGCATCATTCCCCAGCGGCCATTCGCTCAACTCGATTGTGATTGCCGGAATCGTGGCCTACTTGATCATCCTGAGGCTCAAGACCACCAAAGCGAGGGTTATCACCGTGCTGGTCGCGTCGGTGTTCGCCTTCACCATGGGCCTGAGTCGGGTTTACCTTGGCCACCACTGGCTGACGGATGTCTTGGCGGCGTGGGCTATTGGCATCGCTTGGCTGGCGTTGGTCATCACGGCGCATCGCCTCTACCTCACGGCGCGAACGCGCCGTCACAGCGCGGTAGCCTCTTGACACCGACCCGCCAACTCGGCTTAACTGAATTACGTATGCTGAAATAACAGTTCCATGATGCGGAAGCTTGAAGCACGGGCTTCCTCCTGCAGCAGCAGGGGTTCCGCATAGCCCACACCATGGATGCCAGCATTTTGCATGAGGATGACACAAGCATGGAGCTTGCAGTATTCAACAGTGTTGACCGGGACCAGGCCATCAGGACCCTCACCCCTTGCCTGGATATCAGCCGTTGGGTGGAGACCATCGTGGACGCGCGTCCCTACGCCAGCGTCGACGAACTGCTGGGGCAGGCCCAGCGTGCCGCCGAGCCATTCACAGCGGCCGAGGTGGAGTCCGCCATGGCGCACCACCCCCGAATCGGCGAACGCCCCAAAGCCCAGACCACCGAGGCGGCCATGTCGCGTTCGGAGCAGGCAGGAGTTGATCCCGGCGACAATCACACAACAGCCGCACTCGCCGAGGGCAACCGGGCGTACGAGGAGAAGTTCGGCAGGGTCTTCCTGATTCGTGCTGCCGGTCGCAGCGCCGAGGAAATCCTCAGCACCCTGCAGGAGCGCATCACCCACACCCCTGAAGAAGAAGACACGATCGTGGCTGGCCAGTTGCGGGAGATCGCACTGCTGCGCCTCTCCGGACTGATCAGCGAAGGAGCCAACGCATGAGCGTTTCACAAGTAACAACCCATATTCTCGACACCGGTTCCGGACGCCCGGCGGCGGGTGTCGCCGTCGTACTCTACGTCCGCGAAGGTGACGGCTGGACCCTGGTGGCGAAGGGCGAAACCGACGCCGACGGCCGCATCAAAACGCTCGGACCGGAACGGATTCCGGGCGGTGCCTACCGCCTGAACTTCGCCACGGGTGCTTACTACGAAGGCCTGGGCACCGAAACATTCTTCCCGGAAGTGGACTTGAACTTCACAGTCTCCGACGCCGGCGAGCACTACCACGTGCCCCTGCTGCTGAGCCCGTTCGCGTTCTCGACGTACCGCGGCAGCTAACTCCAGCAGTTTGTGTACAGATAATGCCCTTAAGGAGTCTCCTTAGGGGCATTATCTGTACACAAACGCGGAACGGTACGCTTGAAGGCATGGCTTCAGAGGACACCACCCCCAACTCCGCCCGACGCGAGATCACGGTTCGCCGGGCACCCAAGTTTGTACCCTTCATGATTTTGGGGGCCGTGGTTGGTGCGATCGTGGCCGCAATTATCGCCTATGGCCGCCAGGCCGATCCCGCTTTCGACGCCGGCACAGTGTTCGGCTTCTTCCTGATCGTCTGCGCGGGCGGCGGCGTCATCCTGTTCTCGATTCTCGCCTTGATCCTGGACCGCATCAGCGTCAAGCGCACCCAGCGCGCCGTGGTTGAGCCCGTTCCGGACTCGGTTCCGGATGAAGGGCCAGAGCACGACGACGGCCGCTGAGTCAGGCGCTTGACCCGCCTCTTCGGAGGCTCGTCGGATGTGAGACACACCGCATTTTCTTGGGAACACGCCAGTTCGCGGGGTCACATAGCCCGCGGGGGAACGTACCACGCCTACATCATGAGACAATCGACCAGTGGCACGTGGCGACGGAAAACTTTCTCATGATCTTCTCCCCGGCGAAAAAGGCCCTCAGGACGCTTGTGGCGTCTTTGGGGTTTGGGCTCCCGGTGAAGAAGTAGCAAAACTCACCTATTACGGGCTGTATGCGCTGCAGCACCGCGGACAAGAATCGGCTGGTATTGCTACCAGTGACGGCAAGCGCATTAATGTCTATAAGGACATGGGCCTTGTGTCCCAGGTCTTCGATGAGACAACCCTGAACACCCTGACCGGGCACCTGGCCGTTGGCCACTGCCGGTACTCCACCACCGGTGCAAGCCACTGGGCCAATGCGCAGCCCACCCTGGGCGCTACCGCAACAGGCACTGTTGCCCTGGCCCACAACGGCAACCTGACCAACACCGCTGAACTCCGGGAAATGATCCTGGAGCGCAACGACGGCCAGCTGACTGGTGAAATGAAGCAGGGCAACACCTCGGACACCGCACTGGTGACCGCTCTCCTTGAGGGCGAAGAGGGAAAGACCCTGGAGCAGACCGCACTGGAGCTGCTGCCCAAGATCAAGGGTGGCTTCTGCTTCGTCTTCATGGATGAAGGAACCCTCTACGCAGCCCGCGATACGTACGGCATCCGCCCGCTGTGTCTGGGCCGCCTGGAGCGCGGCTGGGTTGTCGCCTCTGAGCAAGCCGGCTTGGCTACTGTTGGCGCCAGCTTCATCCGTGAGATCGAGCCCGGCGAATTCATTGCCATCGACGAGGACGGCGTCCGTTCGCAGCGCTTCGCCGAGGCAACTCCCGCCGGCTGTGTCTTCGAGTACGTTTACCTCGCCCGCCCGGATGCTGCCATTGCCGGCCGCTCCGTGTACGAGGCCCGTGTTGAGATGGGCCGCCAGTTGGCCCGCGAAAACACGCATGAGGCAGACCTGGTCATTCCAGTTCCCGAGTCCGGTACCCCCGCGGCTGTTGGTTACGCTGAGCAGTCCGGCATCCCGTTCGCGCACGGCTTCGTCAAGAACGCGTACGTGGGCCGCACCTTCATCCAGCCCTCGCAGACGCTGCGCCAGCTGGGTATCCGCCTGAAGCTCAACGCCCTGGAATCCGTGATCCGTGGCAAGCGCATTGTTGTGGTGGATGACTCGATCGTCCGCGGCAACACCCAGCGCGCCATTGTCCGGATGCTCCGCGAAGCCGGTGCGGCAGCCGTGCACGTGAAGATCTCCTCCCCTCCGGTTCAGTGGCCTTGCTTCTACGGCATCGACTTCGCGTCCCGCGCAGAACTCATTGCGAACGGCGCCACCATTGAGGAGATCTCCCAGGCTATCGGCGCTGACTCGCTGGCCTACATCTCCGAGGACGGCATGATCGGCGCTACCCAGCAGCCGCGCGAACGCCTCTGCACGGCCTGTTTCACCGGCAAATACCCCATCGAGCTGCCGCACGCGGACAAGTTGGGCAAGAACCTGCTGGAGCGCACCGATCTTGGTGGCCTGGAATCGGCCGCCCAGACCGAGTCCGTGGACGATACCGAGGACCCTGCCGACAAGCCGGGTGCCACGGGTTGCGATCCCGGACCTGACGCTGAATTCGAAAACCTGCTTACCGACGCTGATCGTTTGACCGACGCCGACAAGAAAGAGTCTGTATGAGCTCCGCAACACCCGCCGCTGAGAACAACTCCGGTATCACCTACGCCTCCGCGGGTGTCGACGTCGAAGCGGGAGACCGCGCCGTCGAACTCATGAAGGGCGCCATCAAGGCGACCCACAACACCTCGGTGATTGGCGGCGTCGGCGGTTTCGCTGGCCTGTACGACGTCTCAAAGCTGCTGACCTACAAGAAGCCGCTGCTGGCAACCTCCACTGACGGTGTTGGCACCAAGGTGGCCATTGCCCAGGCCATGGACATTCACGACACCATCGGTTTCGACCTTGTGGGCATGGTGGTGGACGACATCGTTGTGGTGGGTGCTGAGCCGCTCTACATGACCGACTACATCGCCTGCGGCAAGGTTGTCCCGGAGCGCATCGCTGACATTGTCCGCGGTGTCGCTGCTGCTTGCTCCGTAGCTGGGACCGCCCTGGTGGGTGGCGAAACCGCTGAGCACCCGGGCCTCCTGGGTGAACACGAGTATGATGTGGCAGGTGCCGCTACCGGCATCGTGGAGGCCGACGCCCTGCTGGGCCCGGACCGCGTCCGCGCCGGCGACGTCGTAATCGGCATGGCCTCCTCCGGCCTGCACTCCAACGGTTACTCCCTGGTCCGCCGCGTCATCAACCACGCCGGTTGGGCCCTGGACCGCCAGGTGTCCGAACTCGGACGCACCTTGGGCGAGGAACTTCTGGAGCCCACCCGCGTTTACGCAGCCGACTGCCTGGACCTGGCCCGCGCCTTCCCGGTGCACTCGGCCAACGCGGTTCACGGCTTCAGCCACGTCACAGGCGGTGGCCTGGCCGCCAACCTGGCCCGAGTCCTCCCGCAGGGCCTGGTGGCCACGGTTGACCGCAACACCTGGGAACTGCCCGCCATCTTCAAGTTGGTCTCCGAGCTGGGCAACGTTCCGCTGGCCGACCTGGAGCGCACGCTGAACCTTGGCGTGGGCATGGTTGCCATTGTTTCGGCCGAAGCAGCAGACACCGCAGTGGCCCGCCTCAACGACCGCGGCCTGCCGTCCTGGGTGATGGGCACCGTTTCCGCGGACTCTGACTCGATCGACAAGACCGGCCCGGACTACGTCCAGGGCGCCAAGGGCGTCGACGGCGGCGCTGTCCGTTTGGTGAACGCCTACGCCTAAGCGCGTTATTGCTTTGTAGAGAGAGCGGCCGGGCAGTGCCCGGCCGCTCCCCTTCTGCTCTTTTGCTCTTCCTAGACCTGAATCAGGCTCAGTACCCCGCCTTGCGGATCCCGGATGGTAGCGAGGGAGCCCGTCTCAGGCTTGTCTTCCGGCTCCACCAGAAGCTCTCCCCCGGCTTCCACGGCCGCCTCAGCTGCTGCGCGCAGATCCGCTACGCCAAAGTAAATCTGCCAGCCGGCGTCATCGCCCTCATCGGCAGGAACAACGCCGGCCACTTCGTCACCGTTGACCATCAACGTGCTGTAGCTGCCACCGTCGTCCTGGGGATATTCAGTGACTTCGTGCTTGAAAAGCTGCTGGAAAAACGCGACGGCGGCCTGCGGCTCAGGCGTCAATAGTTCAGCCCACGCCAACGCCCCTGGCTCGTTGAACAAATGACTACCTGTGTGGGTTCCGGCTTGCCAGATCCCGGTGGTCCCACCGCCCGGAGGTTCAATGAACGCCAGGACTCCCGTGTCCGCAACGGGCTCGGGACCGAACTGAAGCTTGCCACCAGCGTGGACCGCGTCCTCGGCAATCTCGTCGGTGTCAGTGGCCGATAAATAGATGTTCCACTGGCCATGCGTGCCAGCGGCCTCCTGCCTCGGATTTTGCGGCGCAATGACGGCCACCAGCTGATCCTTGACGAACGCCTGCGCATAGCTGCGGCCGTCCGGGGTGGGCAGGTCCTTGAAGGTCCAGCCGAACACCTGCCCGTAGAAGGTCTTGGCTGCCGCGACGTCCCTCGTCTGAAGGTCGGCCCAGCACGGCTCACCACTGGCGTAATGCTTGCGGGAGCTCATGCCGTCAAACCTGTCATGATGCTGAACGCTGCGCCCGCAGGGTCCATGAGAACTGCCATTCGTCCAACTCCCGCTACGTCGAAGGCCGGGGCGATCACGTGGCTCCCCAGCTCAACGGCCTGCTCCACCGTGGCGTCAATATCCACCACGTTGAAGTACGTCATCCAGAACGGGGACAGCCCCTCAATGGGCAGCTTGAGCGCACCGGCAATTCGTCTCCCACTCACCAGCAGGCTGGTGTACTCCTGCAGCTCACCGGCTGGCCCGGTTTCGCTGCTGCACCCGGTCACAGCTTCGTAGAAGGCTACGGCTTTGGGGACATCATTTGTCTGCAGTTCATTCCAAATCATGGCTCCCGGCTCATTGACCAGACCCGACCCGGGATGGCTGCCGGCTTCCCAGAAACCAATCTGGGCACCGGTGGGATCTGTGGCGAAGAACATACGGCCGCTGCCGTTAGGAACCGAGTCAGGCGGGAAGAGAAGGGTCCCACCCGCAGCTTCCACCCGCCGTGCGGCTTCGTCGGCGGAGTCCACCGCAAGATAGTTGGCCCAATAGGAGGGCATTCCCTCGGGTGCATCAGGCTGGTGCTGCATCATCCCGGCCACGTAGCGGCCGTGGAGTTTGGCCATGTAATAAGTCATGCCATTTCCAGCATCCATGGCGTCCAGCTCCCATCCGAAGAGGTCGCTGTAAAACTTCTTGGAAACATCAATGTCGGTGGAGGACAGGTCCACCCAACACGGCGTTCCCTGCTGATAACTCTGGACCTCCGGCATGGATTACCCTTTCGATGCGCTCGGACTCCAGCCTACGCAAAAAAGGACCCCCAGGGTACGCCAATGATCGGCGTGGCCTGAGGGCCCTTTTCAAAAGAAATACGGCATTCAAAAATGCGCGATGACCGTAATGTACGACGGCGGTCCGCAACTCAGCGCCAAAGGCACCTGTTGGTTGCGACAGCTATCCGATCCGACGGGTGTCTACCTCGTCGTCGTCATCTTCCGCGTACTTATCCTCGTAGGCCGAGTAGTCCGGCTCCGGGGGATCGTCGGGGAAGTGGCTCTTTACACGACTGGACGGACCCGTGAGCTCCCGCTCAAGTGCCGAATAGTCAGTGTTCGGGGAGTAGTACTTAATATCCCGAGCCTGCTTGGTAGCTTTTGCCTTTTGACGGCCGCGCCCCATGGCGTGACCCCCTTTTGTACTTGGACCGGAGGTGGTCACCTTGGCTATCGGTGAGGCCCCGGAATGTTTGGTCAATTTGTCGTATGTCTAGATTACATGCTTTCGAGGGTGCCTGCGCGCCACCGGGAGCCCGCGCCCGGGCCGACTACAGTCGAAACCACGCCGACGCACCTCCAAGAGAGGCGAAAATTGGGTAGAGTCGGCCTCAATGCGGCTCCACAGCAGGAAGGCACACCCCGGAATATGAGCCAGGACAACACTTCACCCCGCGATGGTTCACCACGCGATCAAGGCGAGGATGGAGTACCTTCCGCGCCCCAAACGCCGCCGTCACCAAGCCAACAACCGCCAGCAGCTCCTTGGGCGCCGCCGTCAGGCCTTCAACCGGATCCCGCCCCTGAGCTTGACCCGGATTTTGTGCCCAACCCGGCAGAGCAGCCCGACCCCGCGCTGCCACCCACGGAAGCAGACTCAGGCAAAGACGGCGCCGCACCCATTTACGCGGGCTCACAGCCTTACCAGGGCCAGCAGCCGGGCTCACAGGCTTACCAGGGCCAGCAGCCGTACGCACAGCCGTCCTATTCAGGCCAGCAGCCGTATACCAGCGAGCAACCTTACCCAGGACAACAATGGCCGGCCCCGGATGGGCAGCCGGAACCTCACGGAGACCCCATCAAGCGCCAACGTTTGGTGATCGGCGGGATCGTCGTGGGCGTTCTCATACTTATTGGTGTTGTCATCTGGGTTTTGCTCAACCTGCTGGGGACGCGCCCTGAAGCGGCCGTGTCTACGCCCAGCGCAGCCCCCACAGCCGGGCCGCTCCCCCGCGACGCGGAGGCCAAGGACTTCCAAGTGGGCGACTGCTTCTCAGACTTTGATGCCAACTCTTCAAAAGCCAGAACCGTTGCCTGCGACACGGAGCACTCCGCCCAACTGGGTGCCGTCTTTAGCTATGCGGCTGATGAGTCCTTCCCGGGAACCAACGCCCTGAGGGACAAAGGACGCGAGGTTTGCAAGGACGTGAAGCTCAACGAGGCGGCCGACAACTACGTACTGCTCCAGCAGAACGTCTACCCGAGCACCACTAGTTGGGATCGGGGCGACCGCCGCGTTGATTGCTTCATCGTGGTGGATTCAGGCAACACCATCAAGGAGGATCTCCTCAAGAAGTAGCCCGCTATCCCTGCTTCCTGCGGACCGTGAGGCCCGTACCGGCGGGAGTGCCGCCGTCGGGACCCGTCAGCGCTTCGAAGCCCTCAACGGTGAGTTCGTCCAGATCAGCGGCGGTGTCCACCAGCACGGTGTCGCCGTCGCTGATTTCGCCTGCAAGAATCTCCTTGGCGAGGCGGTCGCCGATCTCCCGTTGCACCAGTCTGCGTAGTGGCCGTGCACCGTAGGCGGGATCGAAGCCGGACATGGCCAACCACGCACGTGCGCCATCAGAGACTTCCAGGCTCAGGCGGCGCTCACGGAGCCGGTTGCCCAACTCGGCCACATGCAACTCAACAATCCGGGCCAGTTCCTCCACGGACAGCGGATCAAACAGCACGATCTCGTCCAGGCGGTTCAGGAACTCCGGTTTGAAGGATGCCTGGACCACCGCCATGACAGCCTCACGCTTCGCCTTGGCATCCATGGTCGGGTCCACCAGGAACTGGCTGCCGGAGTTGGACGTCAGCACCAGGATGGTGTTGCGGAAGTCCACGGTGCGGCCTTGGCCGTCGGTGAGTCGTCCGTCGTCCAGAACCTGCAGGAGGATGTCGAAAACCTCGGGGTGGGCCTTCTCCACCTCGTCCAGCAGCACCACGGAGTAGGGCCTGCGGCGGACAGCCTCGGTCAGCTGGCCACCTTCCTCATAGCCGACATATCCCGGAGGGGCACCCACCAGGCGGGCCACCGAGTGCTTCTCGCTGTACTCGGACATGTCGATCCGGATCATGGCGCGTTCGTCGTCAAAGAGGAAGTCCGCGAGTGCCTTGGCCAGCTCGGTCTTACCCACACCGGTGGGCCCAAGGAACAGGAAAGAACCTGTGGGACGGTTGGGGTCGCTGATGCCGGCACGGGCACGGCGCACGGCGTCGGACACAGCTTGGACGGCTTTGGTCTGTCCGATGAGCCGCTTGCCGAGTTCCTCTTCCATGTGCAGCAGTTTCTGCGATTCGCCTTGGAGCATGCGTCCGGCCGGAATCCCGGTCCATGCGGAGATGACCTCGGCGATGTCGTCCGCAGTCACGTCCTCCGCCACCATGAGCTCGGGCTTGGAATCGCTGCGGGCTGACTCCTCCTCGGCAGCGGCGCTCAGCTCCCGCTCCAGGGCCGGCAGCTCGCCATAAAGGATCCGCGACGCCGATTCGAGGTCGCCTTCACGCTGGGCTTTGTCCGCGACGGAACGCAGTTCGTCGATCTTCGCTTTAAGATCACCAACTCGGTTGAGCCCGGCCTTCTCGGCTTCCCAGCGCGCATTCAAGGCACTCAGTTCTTCGTTCTTGTCGGCTTTGTCCGCACGGAGCGCCGCCAATCGTTCCACCGAGGCAGGATCGGTCTCGCCTTGGAGGGCCAGTTCCTCCATGGTCAGACGGTCCACGGCACGGCGAAGCTGGTCGATCTCCTCCGGCGCCGAATCGATTTCCATGCGGAGCCTTGACGCGGCCTCATCAACGAGGTCGATTGCCTTGTCCGGAAGCTGCCTGCCAGAGATGTACCGGTTGGACAGTGTTGCGGCTGCCACCAACGCTGAGTCGGCAATAGCCACCTTGTGGTGTGCCTCGTAGCGCTCCTTCAAGCCGCGCAGAATGCCTATGGTGTCCTCAACACTGGGCTCGCCGACGTAGACCTGCTGGAAGCGGCGCTCCAGCGCAGGGTCCTTCTCGATGTTCTCGCGGTACTCATCCAAAGTGGTGGCACCAATCAGGCGCAGCTCGCCGCGGGCCAACATGGGCTTGAGCATGTTGCCGGCATCCATGGCGCTCTCACCTGTGGCGCCAGCCCCCACCACCGTGTGGATCTCATCAATGAACGTGACGATCTGACCGTTGGAGTTCTTGATTTCCTCAAGGACAGCCTTGAGTCGTTCCTCGAACTCGCCACGGTATTTGGCGCCGGCCACCATGGAGGCGAGGTCCAAGGCGATGAGGGTCTTGCCACGCAGGCTCTCCGGAACGTCACCGGCCACCATGCGCTGGGCGAGGCCTTCGACGACGGCAGTCTTGCCAACGCCGGGCTCGCCGATCAGCACGGGGTTGTTCTTGGTGCGGCGGCTCAGGACCTGGACGACGCGTCGGATTTCGCTGTCGCGCCCGATGACGGGATCCAGTTTGCCGGAACGGGCCACAGCAGTGAGGTCAGTGCCGAATTTCTCCAAGGCCTGGAAGGTGTTCTCCGGATCCGGCGAGTTGACGTTCCTGTCGCCACGGACACCCGGCAAGGCGGCGAGCAGCGCCTCATGGGAGGCACCGGCGTCGCGCATTAACTTCCCGACGGCGTCGCTTCCGGCCGAGAGCCCCAGCAGTAAGTGCTCGGTGGACACGAAGGAGTCACCGAGTTTGTCGGCCTCGGCTTGGGCCGCCTGGATGGCCTGCATGGACTGGCGGGACAACTGCGCCTGCTGGACCGAACTACCCGAGGAGGAGGGAAGCGCTTTGATGGCCGAGCTGGCCTGTACGCTCACTGCATCAGGGTCTGCACCGGTAGCACGCAGCAGTGCCACAGCGACGCCCTCGCGCTGGTCCATGAGGGCCTTCAGCAGGTGGGCGGGCTCGAGCTGCGGGTTGCCCGCAGTCGAGGCGTTCATGGCGGCCGCAGAAAGGGCCTCCTGGCTTTTGGTGGTGAATTTGACGTCCAAAGAGTGCTCCCTTTCTGGAGTTGAACCAATACTTTCAAAGTTGAGTCTACTACGCTCAACTTTAATTTTGGCCCACTGTGTTCCATGTTTGCCCACGGCGAAACCAGTGTCCAGAGTCCGCGGGAATCGTGTGGGTAGGCTGGGGCCATGGAGACCATTTCAACCGCGGCCGAACTTGAAGAACTCATCGGATTGCCCCTCGATCGCGTGCGCCAAAAGGTGCGCACAGTCCTCAGCGATTTCGACCGCCAATGGCTGGCAGCCAGCCCCTTCTGCGTGATCTCGACGACGGACGCGCAGGGTCGCGTGGACGCCTCACCCAAGGGCGATCCCGCGGGCTTCATTCAGGTCCTGGACGAGCACACCATCGCCATCCCGGAGCGGCCCGGCAACAAGCTGGTGTTCGGCTTCCACAACATCCTTGAAAACCCGAACGTCGGCATCCTTTCCGTCGTCCCGGGCCGCACCGACACCCTCCGGATCAACGGGACCGCACAGATTGTCCGCGATGCCGACTTCTTCGATCTCATGGTGGTCAAAGGGCACCGGCCGCGCGCCGCCGTCGTAGTTTCGGTGGAGGAAGTGTTCACGCACTGCGGCAAGGCGTTCATGCGCAGTGGCCTGTGGCAGCCCGAAACCTGGGGTACCGACGGCCTGCCGAGCATCGCGGCCCTCGCCAAGACTTACACCCAGCCCGAAACGCCGCTGGAAGACCTGGAGTCTTACTACGGGCCGTCCTACGCCGAAAGGATGTACCGGGAATGACCATGGGCTCAGGCCGGGTAGACGGACACCAGCGCGGACTTCACCACGAACCGCACCTCCATGCCCGGCGCCAGGCCCAGGTCAGCGGACGCTGCCGGAGTGATGTCGGCGGACAAAGCCTGGACGGGATCTCCGGTCCTTGCGCGAACCCGGATCTGATCACCATGCGGTTCAAGGTCAGTGATGACCACGGGAAAAGAGTTGCGCGGGCTTCCGTGCACCTCACCCAAAAAGACGGAAACACTCGACGGCGGGAACGCGGCCACGCCTGCCTGGCCGGGCAGGGGTAACCAGTCAGGATCGTGCTGGCCAGCGAAAACCCGGCCATCCGGCGTCGTGATTCCTTCCTCGGTGATGATCCCGGTGACGAGGTTCAGCCCTGCGAGTCCGGCGGCGAAGTGGCTTCGTGGCCGTTCAAGCACTTGGCGCGTGGGCCCTTCTTCGGTGATGCAGCCACCCTCCACCACCACCACGCGGTCGGCCAGCATGTAGGCGTCCAGGACATCGTGCGTGACAACAATGGCCTTGCGATCCCTGAGGACCCGCTTGAGCACACGGCGCAGCAACGGGGCAGCATGGATGTCCAGCGCGGCCATCGGTTCGTCAAGCAGCAGGAGTTCGGGATCGGCGGCCAAGGCCCGGGCAACCGCCACCCGCTGAGCCTGCCCACCAGACAGCTGGGCAGGCTTGCGGTCAGCCAACGGGAGGGCGTCCACCTCAGCAAGCCAGTGGCGCGCAGTTTCCCTGGCCGCTGCCTTCGAAATGCCGGAGCTGCGCGGCCCAAAAGCCACGTTGTCCAGGGCGGTCAAATGCGGAAACAGCAACGCTTCCTGGGCCAAAAGCGCAGTCCCGCGAAGGTGCGGCGGGCTCCACAGGCGGGTTCCGCCGTCGAGCCTGAAGAGCTCCCTATCCCCGATGCGTGCCGAACCGGTGTCCGGCCGCAGCAATCCGGCAATGACCCCCAGCAGCGTCGACTTGCCCGCGCCGTTGGGTCCCAGGACGGCCACCGTCTCGCCCTCGCGGAGGCTGAGGGACATGTGGAAGTTCCTGCCAGGCATGCTGGCCTGCAGCTCGAAGCTCATGGCCGGACCTCCGCGGGCTGGGCGCTGCGGCGGCGACCGTAGCTCAGCCCAACCACCGCCACTGCCACCGCCACCAGCACCAAGGAAAGTGCGACGGCGGCATCGGCGTCGGTCTCGCGCTGCAAGTAGATTTCCAACGGCAAGGTGCGGGTAATCCCTTCGAGGCTGCCGGCGAAGGTCAAGGTAGCGCCGAACTCGCCCAAACTGCGAGCGAATGACAACACTGCTCCGGACGCAAGCCCGGGCAAAACCAGCGGCAGCGTAACCCGACGAAGAACGGTGGTGGGCCGTGCGCCCAAGGTAGCCGCGACGGCCTCGTACTTACTTCCAGCTGAACGGAGCGCGCCTTCCAGGCTCACCACAAGGAACGGCAAGGCCACGAACGTCTGAGCCAGAACAACAGCGGTAGTAGTGAACGCGATCTGGATTCCCACCAGCTCCAGGGATTTGCCGAGGAGACCCTGCCGGCCGAAGGTGTACAGGAGCGCAATGCCCCCCACCACCGGCGGCAGCACCAGCGGCAAGAGGACGAACGCCCTCAGTAACCGCTGCCCCGGAAAATCGCCACGCGCCAGGACCAACGCCAAAGGAACACCCAGCACGATGCACAGAACGGTGCTGGCTGCCGAGGTCCGCAGGCTCAGGCCAAGCGCGGCCAGCGAGGACTCGGAGGTAATGAGCGGGATGAACTGTGGCCAGTTCACCCGCAACACCATCGCCGCCAAGGGAAGCACCATCAAAAGTCCACCCCCGGCCGCGACCACATAAATCCAGCGCGGGACGCCGTGGTAGCCGCTATGCCTGATCATTCCCCGTGGCCTCCGCTAAGGCGTTCCGAAGCCGGCATCCCTGAGGACCTTCTTGCCTGCTTCACTGGTGATGTTTGCGATGAAGGCGGCTGCGAGTTCCTTGTTCTTACTAGTGCCAACCGTGGCAATCGGGTAAGTGTTGACGGCCTTGTCCGATTCCGGGAATGCTATGCCCTTGACCTTGTCGCCGGCCCGCTTTACATCCGTAACGTAGACCAGGCCGGCGTCAGCCTCGCCCGAGGTGACTTTGCCAAGGACATCGGTCACTGACGATTCCTCGCTCACCGGGCTCAACGTTGTTCCCGCGGCCTTTTCAACGGCCTCCGTTGCAGCGCCGCAGGGAACCTGGCTGGCGCAGGTCACCACTTTGACGCCAGGCTTGGCAAGGTCCGCAAAAGAAGAGATCGACGCCGGATTGCCGGGCGGGACGGCGATCTCCAGGACGTTGGTGGCGAAGTTGGTTGCGGTGCCCTCCACAAGGTCCTGGTCGGCGAGCTTGGTCATGTTCCTGGTATCGGCCGAAGCGAAAATATCCGCGGGAGCGCCTTGGGTAATCTGCGTGACCAGATCTGAGGAGCCCGCAAAGCTGAGAGTCACTTTGGTGCCCGGGTGCTGAACTTCGAAGTCCTTGGCCAACTGGGTGAAGGTGGTTTTCAGGGATGCCGCAGCGAAAACGGTGATCTCTCCGGACATGGACGACCCCGGGTTGGCCGAGCCTGTGGACGGACGTGTGGTGCCCGAGGCGCAGGCCGCCAAGCTTGCCGCGACCGCACCTGCAACCATTAGTGCGGCAAGAGGCTTGCGGAGGATGCTCATATGACGCTCTTTCCCTGCGGTGTTTCGATGATGACAGTGGTGGCCTTCACTACGGCTGTGGCTACCGAGCCGAGCTCCAACCCGAGTTCCCGGACGGCTTCGCTACTCATCAGCGACACCACGCGGAACGGGCCACATTGAAGCTCAACCTGGGCCATCACTTTGTCCGCGGTGATGCCAGTGACCAAGCCGACGAAGCGGTTACGTGCTGAGCTTGCCGCGCGGGAAGGATCATCAGGGAGATGGGACTGCCCGCGGGCAAGGGTGGCCAGTTCCAGTCCATCCACCGCGAGCCGCCCGGCTGAGTCCCTCAGGGCAGTGAGAGTTCCATTTTCCGTCCATCGCCTCACGGTGTCGTCGCTGACACCTAGGAAACGCGCGGCTTCGGAAATTCGTATGTGCGGCATAAATGCATCATAGTGCCGTATTTGCGGATCTGGGGCACCTGTTGATCCGCAAACAAAAGATGACCGCGGACAGCGGGCCGCCCGTTGGCTGCACCCTTTTCCGTCGCCCGCAGCCTTTTGCATTCTTGGCGCATCCGATGCCGCCCGACGCTTCCGTAAGCTCTGGTGCGCATGGCGGAAAGTGGTGCGCCGCCGTCGTCGTACTTCTTTGCGTTACCCATGGTCCACGGGGACCGGCCGCCGTACCCTGTTCTAGGGGAGAGTTTCATATTCAAAGGAACGTCCCATGGAATGGATTCGGCCGGACAGCCCGGACTACGACGACGCCCGAAAACTCTTCAATGCGATGATCGACCGCAGGCCGGCTGTCATCGCTAAATGCTCGGATTCCGGCGAGGTTGCCGAAGCGCTGCTCTATGCGCACAACCATAATCTGGACGTCGCTGTGCGCTCGGGCGGGCACTCGGTGGCCGGCATGTCCACCAACGACGACGGCTTGGTCATTGACGTCCGCCCCATGAAGTCCATCAGCGTGGACCCCGATTCCAAGACCGCCACGGCCGGCGCTGGACTCACGTGGGGCGAGTTCGACCGCGCAACCCAGCAGTACGGGCTGGCCGTGACGGGCGGACGCGCCTCTACCACGGGAGTCTCGGGCTTCACACTTGGCGGTGGTTCCGGATGGCTGGAGCGCTCATACGGATTCGCGTGCGACAACCTGCTCTCGGTAGACCTCGTCACAGCCTCCGGCGATCGCGTGACCGCCAGCCGGGACGAGAATCCGGAGCTGTTCTGGGCCCTCCACGGAGGCGGCGGAAACTTTGGCGTGGCTACGTCCTTGACGTTCCAGCTCCACGACCTCGGACCTTCGGTGGTGGCCGGCCTCATGCTGTTCCCCGGGGACGACGCACCGGATCTGTCGCGCGCCTACCGGCAGATTGCTTTGGAGGCACCCGACGCCGTGGGGACAGCACTGGTGTACCTCACCGCCCCGCCGGAAGAGTTCGTCCCCGAAGAGATGGTGGGCAAGCTCGCCGTCGGGATGGCATACATCTACGCGGGCGATCTTGAGGCCGGCGAGGAGCATGCAAAGCCGTTCAAGGACCTCGGCCCCTCGGTGGACCTGGTTTCACCCATGGGATACGCGGACTTCCAATGCATGATCGATGACCCTCCGGACCTCTACAACTACTGGAGCGCCGACTACCACGACGAACTGTCCGATGCTGCCCTGGACCTCCTGGTGGACTCGGCACAGCGCCTTCCAGGCCCGCACTCGCAGCAGCTGGTGGCTCGTTGGGGCGGAGCCGTGGGCGGACCGGCTGCCGCGAACACACCATTGCAACACCGCGGAGCCTCGTGGGTCAGCCACCCGTTCGGCCTGTCCGAGACCCGTGAGGGCGGGCAGGAAGCCAAGGCTTGGGTCAAACAGTTCCGGCAGGACATCGCTCCCCACACCACGGGCGGCGTATGGCTGAACTTCATTGGTGACGAGGGTCAAGACCGGATCATGGCGGCCTACGGCGAACAGAACTACCGCCGGCTGTCCTTGGTGAAGGGCGAGTTCGACCCCGACAACGTGTTCCGCGGCAACCAGAACATCCTGCCGGCCGAGCGCTGAGTTTCCTGCACTCCTTCCCAGTTGCCGTGATCAGCGCGGGCAGTGAAGCCTGTACTTCCGGGACGGTAGCACGGCGGTAGACGTCCCGATGGCCGGCAACTGGGAAGGATCGTCCGGGACTACACTTTGGCCATGGCCATCTACGTGGATCCGCCCTTGTGGCCAGCGCATGGAACCGTTTTTTCACACCTGGTTTCGGACACGTCGCTGGAAGAGCTGCACTCGTTCGCAGCCTCCGCCGGCGTTCCCGAACGAGCCTTCGACGGAGACCACTACGACGTCCCCGAACGACGATACGACGACCTCGTATCCGCGGGCGCCATCCCTGTGGAGGCCCGCATCCTGGTCCGCAAACTCATAGCCAGCGGACTCCGCATCCCCGCTCGTGAACGGAGCAAGGCCTTGACAATACCTTTAATGGAACGATGGAACAGCACCTATCCCGGCCACGAGGAGCTGGGCCTTGAGTTGCTGGAACGCTGGGGAGAGGACCGCAGGAAGTACCACAGCCGGACACATCTCCTGGCAGTCCTTGAGGCCTTGGATGTGCTGGCCGAACCGGACCAGCCTGCCCGAACCGTCCTGCTGGCAGCATGGTTTCACGATGCCGTCTATGAAGGTGTGGCCGGGCAGGACGAAGAAGAGTCCGCTCGCTTGGCAGAGGACCGGCTAACGTCCACTGGTTTGGCTCCGCACGAGGTGGCCGAGGTGGCACGCTTGGTCCGGCTCACCGCCACACACAGTCCAAAGACAGGCGACTACGCGGGTGCAATGTTGTGCGACGCAGACCTCTCGGTGCTCGGCAGCGACCAGCAGTCCTATGCCCGCTATCGTGCCGCCGTCCGCGAAGACTACGCCCACGTCAGTGACGACGACTTCGCGAAGGGGCGCGCCGCCGTCGTACGTGACCTCCTGAGGCTGGATCCCCTGTTCCACAGCGAACGCGCCAAGGCACTCTGGTTGACGGCCGCGCGACGGAACCTCACCGGCGAACTCGGGTGAGCGGTTCGCTCGACGCCCCGCGCGAGTTCCGCGCTTCAGCCGTGCGCGAGGAGTTCCAGTCCTACCACCGCCAAGCCCAGGAGGAACTCCGCACCGAGCACAATCACCTTCTTCCACCAAGACATCTTCACCCGGCGAACCGCCAGATAGCCGATGAGGACCAGGGCAGTAATCAGGGCGACCGTTGATGCGCGCAATGAGGTTTCGACGCTCCACCGGCCCATGGCGGCCACCGCGATAAAGATCAATGGGAGAACAATCGCCCCGAAGGCGCCGAAGCTGGTCCGCGCCATATGCGCCAGCTCAGAACGGCTGGGGGTCTTCGCATGCACGGCCAGGTGCGAGACGAAGTCGGCCACGAACACCGCCAGCAATGTTCCCACCACTGTGATGGCCAGCGTCGAAGCGGCTTCCCCTGGAGTGAGTGTCTCCGCGTGCGACTGCAGGGCGAGGACAACCGCCAGCCCGGCGAAGGTCACATAGACCCGCTCCTTAAGTGCTTCGGCTCGGTGCTGGGCGCTGGGCTGGGCTTTGGTGGTCACCCGCCAAGATTACTCACAACGTTTCTGGTGGTCTTTGCGGCCGGGGCTACCATGGAGGTGTGACCTCCTACCTCCTGGATTCCCCCAAACTCCCGCTGGCTGTACCCGACGTCGAACACGTCCTGGCTGTCCGCGGCGTGGGCGGCTACCGCCAGTACCGCATCCCGGCCCTCGCCGTCAGTACTCGGGGAACCGTGCTGGCTGCCTACGACGGCCGACCCAACTTGGACGACCTCCCCAATCCCATAGATCTTCTCCTGCGCCGCAGCTACGACAACGGAGTTACCTGGGAGCCTCAGCAGCTTGTGCGCACGGGCTCGGGGCTCCACGGCTTCGGCGATCCAAGCTTGCTGGTTGACACGGAAACCGGGCGGATTTTCATGTTCCACGCCGCAGGCACGCATGCGGGCTTCTTCGAAGCCGTCACCGGCTTGGAGCCCGAGGACGAGGTGCAGCATGCGGACGTCAGCTTCTCAGACGACGACGGCGACACCTGGCAACACCGCCGGCTCACCGGACAGCTCAAGCACGGTGCCGTCACTGGACTGTTCGCCGCGGCTGGTCAGGGAATCCAGATACACACCGGCCCTTTTGCAGGCCGGCTGGTGCAACAGTATGTGCTGTTGGCAGACGGAGCCATCATGGCTGCGTCCGCATACAGCGACGACCACGGCGGGACCTGGTCCCTCGGAGACATGATCGGAACCGGTCCCGGCGGCATTGGGCCCAACGAAAACAAGGTTGTGTGCTTGGACGATGGCCGGCTGCTCCTGCATTCGCGGGCAACGCCGTGCAGGTTGTCTGCTGTGTCCGAGGACGGCGGTCAGACATGGAGCCCGCTGCAGGCCATCCCGGAACTACCCGACCCCAGTGACAACGGCTCCGTGGCGCGCTTCGACGGCCTTCCCAGCGTTGATCCCTACGCGACACCTGCGACCTCCAAGTGGCTGATCGCCAGCAACAATCAGGACCCTCATCTTCGTCGGAACACGGTCCTGAGCCTCTCCCCCGACAACGGCGCCACCTGGCCGGCCAAGCTGTTGCTGTGCGAGGGCAGTTCCGCTTACTCGACGGTTACGCGGCTGCCAAATGGAAACATCGGGGTGCTGTACGAGCGGCACGGCTACCGCGAGATCGTGTTCGCGTCGATCCCTGCCCGGCAACTGACGGGGCAGCTTCACCGAGCTGCAGCGGTTCAGGACTCTTCGGACACTGCGGGGCTCGTCTTCGACATGGAGCTGCGGTCCATCACTCCGGGCAGGCCCGCGGAATGGCAAAACGCGGGTGACTACCACGTGATTCCGGCCAACAGCGATGGCGAATGGGACGTGCAGACCTGGAAGGAAATCGGCCAAGGCTACGCCGGTAACCAGGTCCTTGGCACCCGCGAAGCCCAAGACCTCAACTACGGCCCCATCATCGCTGGCTACAAGGCCGGGGACATCTTGGCTTTCACCGGACGCATCAGCAACCGCGGCACCGAGCCGGCTGCCGGCGTCGTGCTTCTCGGACCGCACAACAACCCCGACAATTTCCCGCCAACGGACCTGCAACCCGGCGAACACGCGCTGTACTCCACCCCGACGTACACCATCACGGAGACCGATCTGGCCCGGAAAACGCTGGACCTCACTTTCACGGCAGAGGCCGACGCCGGAAGGGTGCTTTCGGAGCGCACCTTCCGGTTCGACCTGCTCACCGGCGCAGTGGTTGCGTCTTAGCGGTAGGTGCTGCTTAGCGGTAGGTGCTGACGAACGGCTGGCTGGTGGGCACAATCTGCTTACCGAGGGGCATCAGCGATACCGGGATCAGTTTCAGGTTGGCAATGGCTAGCGGGATTCCAATGATGGTGATGGCCATGGCAACTGCCGTGACCACGTGACCGATCGCAATCCAGATACCTGCAACCAGAAGCCAAATCACGTTGCCCAAGAGCGCAAACACCCCGGAACCGCCCGGCTTCTCAACCACCATTTGGCCGAAGGGCCACAGGCAGTAAGCACCGATCCGGAACGAAGCGATGCCCCACGGGATGGTGACGATGAGCACGCAGCAAATGATGCCTGCCGCGAAGTAACCCAAGGCCAGCCAGAACCCACCGAAGACAAGCCAGATGATGTTAAGGAGCGTTTTCATAGTCTTCATTCTCCCCTGCAGGCCCGACAAAAAGCCTAGGGGTCTGCCCTGAATCTTCCCTGACTTCCAGCGGCGCCCAGTGGCGCGCGTACTCCTGTGTCACGCCACAGGGCATCGACTCAGCCGGCCAGGACGCCGTCCAACTTGTCGAACGAGGTAGCCCAGCCGTCGCGGGTCATCTCTACCCACTCCTCGGACGCAAACGGCCCCTGGGTGAGATTCATCCGGGTACGTCCGTTGAGGTCCTCGAATTCGAGGTGCATTTCCTCGTACTCGTGATCAGCGTCGGGAGCAGCTTTGGCCTGCGCCACCAGGAGAGCCGGACTGTTGAGCTCGGTGATGGTGGCCTCGATGGGCGCCGATTGCTCGCCGTTCTCATCCGACCACACCATGACTACCTGCCACACGCCGCCAACCCGGGGCTCAACGATGATCTGATCGCGGGGAGCCTCCACTTCCACGGGCCCGAACCACTGGGTGAGTTTGTCCGGCTCCATCCAGGCTTCAAAAACCTTCTCGCGCGGAGCATCGAATTCGCGGCTCATGGTCAAGGTGTGCTGTTCGGTGCTCATTGCGTGACTCCTGGCTTCCGTGGGTTCGAAGTTTCGAGGTTAATCGTGCTCTTGGAAGTGAGTCTAGGGGGTGCCCGCGACAGGCAGACCCTCTCTCACTAAATCGCGGGTTTCCACCGATCCTCTCTCACTAAATCGCGGGTTTCCACCGATCCTCTCTCACTAAATCGCGGGTTTCCACCGATCCTTCTCACATCACCACCAGGAAGAACGGGAACTGCGAGAGCGTCAGCGAAAAGCCAACGGGAAGTGCGAGAACGTCCGCGAAAAGCCAACGAGAAGTGAGAGAGCGTCAGGCCTTGGCTGCTTCGACGAAGGCACGGATCTTGGCCAGGTCCTTCACTCCGCGGGATGCTTCGACGCCAGAGGACACGTCCACTCCCCATGCACCGGCCGCCGCTGCTGCGAAGGCCACGTTGCCGGGTTCAAGCCCGCCGGCAAGGAGCCACTCGCGCCCATCGAGCTCTTTTGCGCGCACGGAGGCGTAGTCCCACGACTCCCCTGAGCCGGGAACAGCGGCATCGATCAGGAAAATGTCCTCGCCCAGATCAGCGAACTCATCTTGCGAGGCACCCATGGTGACGGCCCGGATGAGCCGCATCCCGGCGTCGTGCACTGTTGTGACGTCGTTGGCTGTCCGGTGACCGTGCAATTGCACCCATTCGAGGCCGGCGGCACGAGCCGTAGCCACCGCCGCATCGGCTTCCTCATGCCGGAAAACACCCACAGCATGGACACCCTCCGGCACCAGCGGCAGCAAAATGCGCACCTGGTCCGGGCTGACTTCGCGCGGACTGGCGGTGAGTACGAACCCGACCGCGTCCGCACCGGAGTCCACCGCTTCACGGACGGATTCGGGCGTGCTCAAGCCGCACACTTTGACGAACATTCCCATGCCTCCAGCCGTAGTCAGAACGTTTTCCACATATGACGTTAGCAAGCTGCAAAGCCAACGCAGAAGCCGCGTCCACCACTAGGCTGGTCGAATGGAGATTATCCGCTTTGCCGACATCCGTCCCGAACCGTGGCGTAATGGGGGCGGGGTGACGCGCGAACTCGCTAGCCATCCGAAGGCCGCCTCCGCACAGGATGGCACCTGGGATTGGCGCGTCAGCATCGCGGACGTTTCCAAGGCTGGGGAATTTTCTGTGTTTCCGGGCATGGAGCGGGTCATCACCATCATCGACGGCGAACTGCTGCTCCTCACGGTGGACGGCTCGGAGCATCCGTTGGAGAAGTACCGTCCGTTCCGTTTCTCGGGCGAGGCTGCATCCTCGGCCACCCTTCCCACTGGCGACATCCGGGATTTGAACGTCATCGCACGCGAAGGTGCTTTCAAGGGCTACACCTCCATTGTGGAGATCTCCAAGAAACGCGCGCACCCGGTCTTCGAGGGCCAGCTGGCCGTCCTGCTTGAGGGTAAGGCCACGGTGGCGCCCGGCACGGCTGTGGAGGAACACATCGCTGTGGAGGGAAAGTCCGACGACGACGGCGGGGCACCCAGCGTCATCGAACCTGTCGAGTTGTCCAGATACGACGCCGTGGTTGGCTCGGATATCCGCAGTCCCGAGATCTCAGGCCGGGGCTTCGTAGCGGTGATCTCGATCGATCACGTGGAGCCGTCGCATTCCTGAACCGGTGACGTTAACCACCAGAAGTGGCCACCCCGCATGGGAGTTGCTAGCCTGAAATGAAGGTTCCCCTCCGGAACCTCCGGACGACGGTTCAGTACCCGGCACGCGACAAGACTGGCCAAAGGAAAACGTCATGTCGTGGATAATTCTGATTCTCTCCGGAGCACTCGAAGCCGTGTGGGCTGCGGCTCTTCACCGTTCCAAAGGCTTCCGCAAACCTGTCCCCACCGTTGTATTCCTGGTGTCCGTTGTAGCCAGCATGGCCGGACTCGCCATTGCGATGCAATCCATTCCCACGGGCACGGCTTATGCAGTGTGGGTTGGCGTGGGCGTGGTCCTGACCGCCACATACGCCATGGTCACCAAAGTTGAACGCGCGACGACGGCCCGGCTGCTTTTGCTTGCGGGCATCGGCGCATGTGTCATCGGCCTGAAGGTGGTGGCGTAGCCATGACTGAGAACACTGGAAACACTAAGAACACCAGCAACGGAATCTTCTGGATCATCCTCTTGGCTTCAGCTCTGCTCGAAGCCGTATGGGCCACCGCTTTGGGCCTGTCCAACGGCTTTACGCAACTCACGCCAACGGTGGTTTTCGCCGTCACTGCCGTCCTCAGCATGCTGGGGCTGGGCATTGCCGTCAAACGTATCCCCCTCGGCACTGCCTATGCAGTGTGGGTGGGTGTTGGTGCGGCACTGACCGTTGGCTGGGCCATGATCACGGGTGTTGAATCTGCCAGCCCGCTCAAGTTGCTGTTCATCGCGGGAATCGTGGGCTGTGCTGCTGGTTTGAAGGCGTTGCCTGCTGAGAAAGCCACCGCGAAGGCCGAATAGTCTCCTGCACCGCAGCGCTCCATCCCGGTTGCTTCCCCCAGCACCCCTCCACCAGCAAACGGAAACCCCGGAAATACGGGATCCGTCGAGCCAACAAACCGGGCAACACCGGACCAACTGGGAAGGAGCGCAGGAATACCCGCGCCCGTAGCCGGGTTCACGCCATCAAAGGGCACTCTGGAACACCTACGCGTATTGGAGAAGTTCATGACTGAAGTTCAACTCGGCGATGGCCTCACTGTAAGCCAGCTCGGTTTCGGCGGAATGGCCCTGACCCCGGTCTATGGCGGAATCGAGCCTGATGAAGGGCTCAAAACGCTGCGGCACGCGGTGGACGCCGGTATTACGTTCATCGACACCGCAGATGTATACGGCGCAGGCAGCAACGAGGAACTCGTAGGCAGGCTCTTGAAGGAGCGGCGCGACGACATCCAAGTAGCCACAAAGTTTGGAATTGAGGGCAACCCCGCGGACGGGTACACGGGAGTCCGCGGGGATGCGCCTTACATCAGGCAGGCGGCGGAAGCGAGCCTCCGCCGTCTGGGCACTGACGTGATTGACCTCTACTACATGCACCGCCGTGACCTCCGCGTTCCGATAGTGGAAACCGTGGAGGCCATGGCGGAGCTGGTCCGTGAGGGCAAGGTCCGGCACCTCGGTTTGTCTGAAGTGACAGCCGAGGAGCTCAGGCAGGCCAACGCCGTCCATCCCATTGCCGCGGTCCAGAGTGAATGGTCAATCTGGAGCAGGGATGTTGAGCTCAACGTTGTTCCTGCAGCCAAGGAACTTGGCGTTGGGTTCGTGCCTTATTCGCCGCTTGGCCGCGGTTTCCTTACGGGAACCGTTAGCGCGAGCGACCTTGGGGAGAATGACTTCCGCCATAAGATCCCCCGTTTTGGTGATGAGGCACTTGATGCGAACCAGGCCGTCGTGGCTGCGGTTCGCGAGGTAGCCAGCGGGCTGGATGCAACTCCGGCCCAGGTAGCCCTGGCTTGGCTGTTCACCCAAGGTCAGCGCCTCGGGATTTCGGTGGTTCCCATCCCCGGCACGCGCAAGACGCACCGGATCGACGAGAACCTGGGGGCACTGTCCCTGCAACTGGGGACAGCACATCTTGAGGTACTCGACCAAGCAGCGGCCGCCGTCGTGGGTTCACGATCCGCCGACCCCAACTGGGTGTCACAGGGCCGCGAAGCCAAGAACGTAGGCTGAACGAATGGATTCACTTATTCACTCACTGCGTGACGTCACTATCCGCAGCATTTCTGTCAGCGAGATGAACAACAACGTGTATCTGTTGACTTCCAAGTCCACGGGTACGCAGGTGCTGATCGATGCCGCCGACGACCTCCCTGCCATTCAGCAGCTTCTGATGGACAGTGCCGCTGACACGGCCGCGCAGCCCAAGCTGGTCCGCATTGCTACCACCCACCAGCACTGGGACCACGTCCGTGCGCTGCCTGAGTTGGTCGCCGTCACCGGCGCAAGCACCTCAGCTGGAGCGGACGACGCCGATGCGTTGCCGGTTCCGGTGGATGTCCGCCTTGGTCACGGCGACGTTGAGCGGTTTGACGATGTTGAGCTCACGGCGGTCCACCTGCGTGGACACACCCCGGGCTCGATCGCTTTCGTGTACCAGGATCCGGACGGGCCGGCCCACATTTTCAGTGGCGACTCGTTGTTTCCGGGTGGCGTCGGCAACACACAGAACGATTCCGCACGCTTCACTTCTCTGTTGAACGACGTGCAGGAGCGACTGTTCGACGCTTATCCGGACGAAACCCTGGTTCACCCGGGCCATGGATTGCCCACGACACTGGGTGCCGAGCGGCCACACCTTGAAGAGTGGCGCGCCCGAGGCTGGTAACTTGCGGGGCCTGCTCTGCGTCCTAAACCCAAGGAATAGGGTGCAGAGCGGGCCTCACAACGCGAGACTTAGCGGCCGCGACGCTCGTTGGACGCGGGAGCCGATGCACGACGCGGGCCGCTGCGTGCCGGACGACCTGCGCCCGAGCCACCGCGACCGGAGTTGCCGGAAGCACCTGAACCGTAGGATCCGCCGGACGTAGCGCCCGTTGCGGAAGACCAAACGGCCTTGTTTCCGCCGGTACGGGTGCTCGTGGTGGATGCCGTGCGCGGAGTCGAAGCTGAGCGCTGTCCGGTAGCCGGACGTCCGCTGCGGCCGTTCTGGCCCTGCGAGCCGGGAACGTCATTGCGGTGAGTAGCGCCGGCCTTGCCGCGACCGCGGGGGCTGCGTGCGACGTCGTCGTTCATTGCTGCGCGGCGATCTGCACGGTTGGTGTCCGTACGAACCGGCTCAGCCCCAACCTTGCCGCGACCGTTCCGACCACCGCGGCCACCAGCGGTGGGAGCAGCCTGCGTGGAACGGCGGGCGCGCTTGCGCTGGGCGTTGGCGCCGGTGGAGGTGCCCCCACCCTGCTGGGTTTTCGCAGCGAGGAGGGCCGCACGGGTGCGGGGATCAACCTTGTCAGCGATGTCGCCCACGAGCTTGGAAACCAGCGGTGAGTTCGCCGTGACGCGCTCGAAGGAAACGTCAACGCCGGCAGCCTTCATGAGCTTCTTGACGTCGCTCTGCTGCTCGGGGAGCGTCAGAGTAACCACGGTGCCATCGGAACCGGCGCGGGCCGTACGGCCGGAGCGGTGCAGGTAGGCCTTGTGCTCTGTGGGCGGGTCCACGTGGATGACGAGTTCGACGTCGTCAACGTGCACGCCGCGGGCTGCGACGTCGGTGGCCACCAGGACGCGGACGTCACCGTTGGAGAACTCGGCAAGGTTGCGGTCGCGGGCGTTCTGCGACAGGTTGCCGTGAAGGTCGACGGCGGGGATGCCGGCATCCGTAAGGGTCTTCGCGAGCTTGCGGGCGTGGTGCTTGGTCCGCATGAAGAGGACGCGGCGGCCAGCGCCGGAAGCCAGTTCAACAATGAGTTGCTTCTTGACGGTCTGATCGTTGACCACCAGGACGTGGTGTTCCATGGTGGTGACAGCGGCCTGGGGATCGTCCACGGAGTGCGTCAGCGGGTTGGAGAGGTAACGGTTGACCAGCTTGTCAACACCGTTGTCCAACGTGGCGGAGAAGAGCAGGCGCTGACCCTGGGTGGGGGTCATGTCCATGAGCTTCTTGACTACCGGGAGGAAGCCGAGGTCAGCCATGTGGTCTGCCTCGTCCAGCACGGTGACCTCAACAGCTTCGAGGGTCAGGATGCGCTGGCGGATCAGATCTTCGAGGCGGCCCGGGCAGGCGATGACGATGTCGACGCCGGCGCGCAGCGCCTTTTCCTGGCGTGCCTGGGAGATGCCGCCGTAGATGACCGTGGTGTTCAGGCCCATGGCCTTGGCCAGCGGCTCAATGGTGGCGTTGATCTGGGTTGCCAGTTCGCGGGTCGGTGCAAGGACGAGGCCCATGGGGCGGCCGGGCTTGCGGAAGTGCTTTGCTTCGCGCTCGGCCAAGCGGGCCACGAGCGGGATGGCGAAGGCAATGGTCTTACCGGAACCGGTGCGGCCACGGCCCAGGACGTCGCGGCCTGCGAGCGTATCCGGGAGGGTCTTGACCTGGATGGGGAATGCCTCTTCGATGCCATCTGCGGCGAGGGATTCAGCAATGGGCTTGGGCGTGCCAAGGGCAGCAAAAGTAGTCATAAACTTCATGTCTTTCGGGCGGTGTCCAGGTGCGGACATCGGCCCCCGACGCCGGTTGGGCCAGGGGTTCGCCGAGGAAAAGTCAGGTGGTCTACCGATTCGCTTTAGCAGCGGTGGCCGGGACCAAATAGAACGCGTTCATCGACGCAGGATGTGCCTCTCACATGAAAAATGCCCCGCCGCGTAGCCTTTCCGGCCACCTGCTTCAGGGCGTCACCGCACATCAAGTGTTCCTAGCTTAGCAGTGATTCCACGGCGGACCCGCATCGGGGCTGTTCAGGCTCGCGTTGCGGGGCCCGCTTTGCACCCTTCCGGGCTCGCATAGTGCGCAGAGTAGGCCTCACAACACATACCCTCCCGTTGCGAGGCCCGCTTTGCACCCTTCCGGGCTCGCATAGTGCGCAGAGTAGGCCTCACAACACATACCCTCCCGTTGCGAGGCCCGCTTTGCATGGCTCACGGCCCCCAAACCATGCAGAGCAGGCCTCACAACACACGCCCTCCCGTTGCGGGGCCCGCTTTACGCCCTTCCAGGCCGCCAATGCACGCAGAGCAGGCCTCACAACGGGTCAGGAGTGGCGCGTGAGCTCCGGTTCGGCGTCACGAGGCACGGGCGCGGCAGAGCGGGCGGCAACCCTGGGTGCAATGACCACCCCGACGACGGCGATCACTGCGGTAAGCGCAAAGACCGCAGCGAACGGGCTGGCCGCAAAAGCCGCGAAAACGAGCCCCGTTGCCGCAAGGGACAGTGCCCCGCCGAGGGAATCGGAGATGGACATGGCCGCACTGTTGAAGCCTTGGTTCTCCTCTGTGGACAGCGCCAACGTCATCACGGAGAGCCTCGGGTACATGAGCCCCATCCCGCCGCCGGCCAGGATCCACCCGGCAATGGCCACGGCCGCGGGCAGGCTGAAGGCCGCGGTCACCAGGGTGGAGATCACGGCAATAAGCACCAAGGCAGCGCCGATCTTGACGGCAAGATCGTCCGCCAGCCGCGCACCGAGCCTCCCTTGGATGGCCGATGCCCCGGCCCATGCCAACGCGGCACCAGTCAGCGTCAGCCCGGCGAAGGTGGGGGTGAACGCGTAGCGCTCAGTCAGCAAATACGGCAAATACACCTCGGCCCCGAAGAACGCCGCCGATGCCAAACCGCGCACCAGGATCACACTGGGCAGGCCGCGCCGGGCAGTGAGGGTCCCCCGCGGAACCAACGGGCGGACAGCCACCAGAGCAAGGACAAGAGCGACGACGGCAATCGCCCCACCCACGCCCGGAACCTCTGCGGACAGGTTCAGTCCGAGGACGGCGGCGGCTGCGAGCGCCGCCCACCCCATCCGGCCGAAGGCCCAGGGGACAGGCTCCTCGGGAGGCCGCGTATCCATCCCCCGCACGGCCGGCACCACCATCAGCAATGCCGGGACAACCAGCCCCACAACCCCGAGGAACACCCAGTGCCAACTGCTGAGCTGGGCCACCACACCCGCGGCAAAGGGACCAATCAGGGACGGTACCACCCAGGAGGCGGCGAAGGCGGCAAAGATTTTAGGGTGCAGTACAGGCGGGTATACGCGGGCCACCAGGACGTAGAGGGCCACGGTCATTGCGCCGCCACCAAGCCCCTGGACCAAGCGTCCGAGCACCAGCATTTCCATGGTTCCGGCCATTCCGGCGATCAACAGGCCAGCCACGAACAATGCTACGGAGGTGTACAGCGGCGCCGCGGGACCACGACGATCCGACCAGTTACCCGCGGCCACCATGCCCATCACGCCCGTAGCAAGCGGGCCTGCGAAGGCCAGCGCGTACAGGCTGGCTCCGTCCAGGTCGCGGCTGACGAGCGGCATGATGGTGGTCACCGCGAGGGACTCGAACGCGCTCAGGAACACGAGCGCGCACGCCCCCACGGTGGCCAGCAGGTATGGGCGGCGCAGTATCCCGGCCGTTGAGGTGTCAGAGGTCATGGACGCCAGCCTAGAACCTCAACTAATGTTGAGGTCAATCCACCGCCCGCCAGGAAAGCGAACCCATGCAACAAGCCACAACGCACCGGCCCCTCACTATCGGTGAGTTGTCCGAGCGAAGTGGAGTGTCGGCGTCGGCCCTTCATTTTTACGAGCGGAACGGGCTCATCGAAGCAGACCGGACGGCCGGCAACCAACGGCGCTACCGCCGCGAAACGCTGCGGCGGGTCGCGTTCATCAAGACCTCCCAACGGGTGGGCCTGCCCCTGAAGGACATCCGCGAGGCGCTGGATTCCCTGCCTGACGGCCGGACACCCACCAAACGCGACTGGGCCAGGCTCTCCCAGCGGTGGCGCGAGGAACTGGACCAGCGCATCGCAGCCCTCCAGCACCTTCGCAATGACCTGGACGGGTGCATCGGCTGCGGCTGCTTGAGCCTGAAGTCGTGCACGCTGCAGAATCCGTCGGACGAGCTCGGAGCCTCCGGTGCGGGCGCGCAGCGTTGGACTTTGCCGGAATAGCAACAGGCATTGCCTTTGAGCGCAGCGTCGCGGCACGCTTGGGTTATGACTGAACAAACGCACGACGCCGGCACTCACCACCACGGTCAGCACACCCATGAAGGGGCGCAGCACACCCATGATGGCTCTCAGCAGGGCGGCCTGAACCTCCACGAGGAAGCTGACAATGCCGTGGACATGTGGGACGGCATGTACCGGGAACGCGCCAGAATTTGGAGCGGGAACCCCAACACGCAGCTGGTTGCCGAGGTCATTGGACTGAAGCCGGGGAAGGCGCTGGATCTGGGCTCCGGGGAAGGCGGCGACGCTATCTGGTTGGCACAGCAGGGCTGGACTGTCACCGCGTTGGACGTGTCCGCCGTCGCGCTGGAACGGGCAGCAGCCCATGCAGCGGAGACCGATCACGCGGACCGGATCACGTGGCAGCAGCAGGACCTCACCGAGTGGGAGCCGGAGCCGGTGTTTGATTTGGTCTCGGCACAGTTCCTGCACTCCCCCTTGTTGCCGTGGCGGGACTCGGCGTCAAAAGCGGCGGCCGCCGTCGCACCCGGTGGCACCTTGTTGATCGTGGGGCATCACCCGCACGGGCTCCCTCCGTGGAGTCACCATCGCGAGTCCGGCATGTTCTTCACGCCGGAGCAGTTGGCGGGTGCCCTGCGGCTGGATCGCGAGCCGTGGTTTGTTGAGGTCCTCACGGACAGGGCGCGGACTATTGAAGGACCTAACGGTGAGTCCGGCACCACGTTGGACACAGTCCTGAGAGCAAGGAAGCACGCCTAAACACCGGCGCGTCTAAATACCGGACGGAAGTAGCTCACCGTAGGGTGGCACCACTGTTCCGGTGGCGGTGGAGTCCGGGTTCAGCATCCAGCCGACGCGCTTGGCCGTGTTCAGCATGACCACACTCTCCACCAGTTCGATGCCCGGGATCCGTTGCTGGATGGTGAGCTCCATTTCCATGACGTCAGCCAGGGATCGCAGCCACATGATCATGGTGAAGTTGGTGCGGCCCGTGGTGGACGCGGAGAAGCGGATGTTCCGGATGGCCCTGAGTTCCGTGGCGGCGGCCTCATGCTCGCCTGCGGGCACGTTCGCGAACCACTGGACCGTGATGGGGAAGCCGGAGAACTGCTGAGCAATTTCGCAGCGGAAGGACAGCATCCGGCTGCTCAGGACCCTGCCCAGTTGCCGCTGGACGGTGGCGGGGTTTCTGTTCAGGGCACGGGCGATTTCTGCTGCCGTGGCCCGTCCGTCGCGAGCCAGGAACGGGATGAGAGCCAAGTGGGTGTCCGGGAGTGGGGCCACCGTGGCGTCGTACGGGTTTGCTGATTCGGGTCCGGCGAGCGCCTTGAGCGCTTGTTGTTCCGCTTTGCTGAGGACGTTGAGCCGCCACGCGTAGCCGCTGGTATGAATCCGCGTACAGAGAGCTGTGTGGTACTTGGTGAGTCCTCGAATTTCCTTGAGCCTGGGCACTACCTGAGTGCTGAATTGCCCCAGGTCCTGGGTGATCACCGTCAGCATGAGGTCACGGTTGCTGGCAGCTTCTTCCACGGTGATCACCTCGGGAAGCTGAGCGACGGCCGAGGTAACGTCCGGCCTGAGGTGCATTTCGCAGTCGATGTCCACCATGGCCAGGCACATGTCCTTGGGGTCTCCCATGAGGTGTGCGGTGGTCCACGCCGCCCCGGCAGCGCGGAGGCGCTCCCATCGGGACGCCAGCGTGGTGGCGTGGACGCCCAGGACTTGGCCGGCGTCGGACCAGCTGATCCTAGGTGAGATCTGTAGGGCGTTGACCAGGCGCAGGTCTTCCTCACTGAGTTCCATGAGTACATTTTCTCAGAACCATGCATGTTTCCTGTCAAATGATGGCTGCATGTGCATATTTACAGTTGTTTGGGAACTTGTGAATCACATCACCTCAGAATGGCATAAGGAACCAGTCACCGGGAAAGACCAGGAGAACTCATGACCATCGCTTCCGAAGCCAAGGAACTGCGGGACGACATCGTCCGCCTCCGCCACGACCTCCACCGCGAACCGGAGATTGGGCTGCAGCTCCCCCGCACGCAGGAGAAGGTACTCAAGGCGCTGGACGGACTTCCGTATGAGATCACCCTCGGCAAGGAGACGACGTCGGTCACTGCGGTTCTGCGCGGCGGTGCAGCTCACGCTTCAGCCGAGAAGCCGGTGGTGCTGTTGCGCGCCGACATGGACGGACTCCCTGTGCAGGAGAGGACCGGCGTGGACTACACCTCCCGTTGGGACAACGCGATGCACGCTTGCGGCCATGATCTTCACACCTCAATGCTTGCCGGCGCGGCCACCCTGCTCGCGGAGCGTCGCGATCAGCTGGCCGGCGATGTCATCCTCATGTTCCAGCCCGGCGAAGAAGGCTTTGACGGTGCGAGCTACATGATCAAGGAAGGCGTTTTGGATGCTGCCGGTCGTCGCGCCGACACCGCCTACGGAATGCACGTGTTCTCCGCGCTCGAACCGCATGGCCAGTTCGTCACCAAGCCCGGCGTCATGCTCAGCTCCTCCGACGGACTCGTTGTCACCGTGCTTGGCGCGGGCGGCCACGGCTCCGCCCCCCACTCCGCCAAGGACCCCGTCACCGCCGCTGCCGAGATGGTCACCGCACTCCAGGTCATGGTCACGCGCCAGTTCAACATGTTCGATCCCGTAGTCCTGACCGTCGGCGTCCTGCATGCAGGAACCAAGCGCAACGTCATCCCCGAGACCGCCCGCATCGAAGCCACCATCAGGACCTTCTCCGAAGAGTCCCGCCGCAAGATGATGGAAGCAGTGCCCAGGCTTCTGCATGGCATCGCGGCAGCCCACGGTTTGGAGGCAGACGTGCACTACCAAGAGGAATACCCCCTCACCATCAACGACGAGGACCAAACCACCACCGCGGAGAAGGTGATCGCCGGAATGTTCGGCGAATCCCGCCACACCCGCATGGCAACTCCCCTGAGCGGTTCCGAGGACTTCTCCCGCGTCCTCGCCGAAGTCCCGGGCACCTTTGTGGGGCTCAGCGCCGTTGCCCCCGGCGCCGACCACACGACGTCGCCGTTCAACCACTCGCCGTACGCACTGTTCGACGACGGCGTCCTCACCGACGGCGCGGCGCTGTATGCCGAACTTGCCGTATCCCGCATCGCTGCCCTCGCCGGCAACTAACTCCCTGCCCGCCTGATCTTGGAGAACCACATGAGCACCACCGTAGGAACGTCCCCCGACGTCAAGGTCCACAAATCCCACATGCGCACGCTGGTTGGCACCGGCATCGGCAACGCCGTTGAATGGTACGACTGGGCAATCTACGCCACGTTCTCGCCGTTCATCGCGAGTGCTCTCTTCAGCCAAGCCGACCCCACCTCAGCCGTGCTGTCCACCTTGGCGATCTTCGCCGTCGGGTTCGTTGCCCGTCCGTTCGGTGGGTTCGTGTTCGGCTGGATCGGCGACAGGATTGGCCGCAAGACCTCCATGACGGTGGCTGTGGCATTGGGCGCGGTGGGCAGCCTCCTCATCGGCATCGCCCCAACGTTCGCTGCTGTTGGCGCCTTCGCTTCGGTGACGCTTCTGGTGGCCCGGCTCATCCAGGGCCTGGCGCACGGTGGCGAGTTGCCGTCGTCGCAAACGTATTTGTCCGAGATGGCGCCCAAGGAACACCGCGGCTTCTGGGCCACCCTCATCTACACCTCCGGCACTGCCGGCATCCTCGCCGGAACGCTGCTGGGCGCTATCCTCACCGCGACCCTCAGCAAGGACGATATGAGCGCCTGGGGTTGGCGTATCCCGTTCCTGATCGGTGGCGCACTGGGCATCTACGCCCTGTTCATGCGGGCCAAGATGAAGGAAACCGAGGCTTTTGAGGCTGAGACTCCCAACGAGAAGCGCTTGCCCATCTGGCCGCAGATCGTGAAGTACCGCAAGCAGGCGATGCAGGTCATCGGCCTCACTGTTGGCCTGACCGTTGTGTACTACATCTGGGGCGTGGTGGCACCGAGCTACGCTGCAACCTCCCTGAAGATGGACCGCGGAGAGGCGCTCTGGGCAGGTGTGATCGCCAACGTGGTGTTCATTGCCGCCCTGCCGTTCTGGGGCAAACTGTCCGATCGCATCGGCCGTAAACCGGTGATCATCGCTTCCTCCGCAGGTGCCGCGCTGATGCACTTCCCCATGACGTGGCTCCTCAAAGACTCACCCTGGCAGCTGGCAGTGTCCATGTCCGTGATGCTGTTCTTCATCGCCGGCAGCGCTGCGATCGTCCCGGCCGTCTACGCAGAGCTCTTCCCCACTCACATCCGCACCATCGGCGTCGGCGTCCCGTACTCCATCTGCGTCGCCGTGTTCGGTGGCACGGCTCCGTACCTGCAGACGTGGCTCGGCACCATCGGGCAAGCTCAACTGTTCAACGTGTACGCAGTGATCCTGCTGCTGGTGGGCATCGCGTTTGCCTTCTCCATCCCGGAGACCAAGGGCAAGGACCTCACGGTCTAGCTGCTCCGGCTTTCGTTGTGAGGCCCGCTCTGCGCTCTTCCCTGGGCTTTTGGGATGCAGAGTGGGCCTCACAACGTTAAACGAAGCGGTCGCGGCCGGCCCGGTATCCGAAGAAGGCCGCCAGGGAACCGACCACCAGGAACAGGATTCCGGCGGCCGCGAACCCTCCTGTGGCTTGGTGCAGCTGGCCCACCATCAACGTGCCAAGGGAACCCACTCCGTAGCCGACGCCCTGCATCATTCCGGACAGGTGCGCGGCAGTGTGGGCGTCGCGGGTACGGACCATGATCATAGTGAGGGCCACGGCGGTCAACGACCCCTGGCCCAGGCCGTTGAGCCCGGTCCAGATCCAGATGAGTTCCGTGGGGCCAAAGATCGTGAGCGCAAAACCGCCACCCGTCATCAGAGCCACCACCATGTTGATGATCCGCTGGTCCTTGAAACGCGTAGCCAGCGCAGGGGCAAACAGTGAGCCCAGCATCTGAAGCACAATCGACACCGACACGATCAGCCCCGCCGTTCCCCCGTCGATCCCCCGGTCGCGGAGTATGGGCGCCATCCACGCAAATACGCTGAACGACATCATGGCCTGCAGCACCATGAACATCGTCACCTGCCACGCCACGGCTGACCGCCACACGTTCACGCCGCCGTGGACTGCCTGGTGCTTCACGGAAGGTTGCCGGATTGCCAGCGGCAGAAAGAGCAAAAGCACGACGGCGGCGGGCACCGCCCAGAACCACAGCGCCGAAGTCCAGTGGCCGGTTGCCGTAAAGACCGGATACGTGAAGCCCGCGCCAAGGGCAGCCGACGCACAGATCGCAGTGGTGTAGAGGCCTCCCATCAGACCCAGGCGGTGCGGAAAGTCCCGTTTGACCACGCCGGGAAGAAGGACATTGCACAAGGCGATTGCAGCACCGCAGGCGGCGGTTCCGGCGAGGAGTGCGGGGAGGTGTCCGGCGCCGGGGATCTCCAGGGGCCTGATCACCAGCCCCGCGGTAAGCACAGCCATGGCCCCGAGGAGCACCCGTTCTGCGCCGAACCTGCGGGCCAGAATGGGGGCGAGCGGGGCGAAGACGCCCAGCAACGTCACCGGCACGGTGGTGAGGACCACCAGCGACCAGCCCGGCAGACCGGCGTCGGAGGTTATTTCCGGCAGGACGGCGGAGAAGCTGGAGAAGACCGTCCGCAGGTTCAGACCGATCAGGACCAGGCAGATGCCCAGGTAAACCAGGCCCCTCTTGCCTCGGAGCTGGGTGGGATCGGGTGCCGGCTCTTCGTCGATCTCCGCGTCCACCGCGATCTCAGGGAGGACAGACTTCTCTGGGTAGCCGGGGGTCTTGGAGGAGGTCACCCGCCCTATTCTGTCAGCCAGTGATTCCTAAGCCCCCAGCTGGCAGCCATTGCCCGGGATGTGACCGGATCTCAGGCAACAATTTCCTGTCCGTGCCAGCCGTCGTCGTCGCGGGTGAACTGCCAGCGGATGTGGGCATCGCCCGACAGGTCCAACCAGTCCAGATCCGTCATGTCGATTCTGATCCAGGCAAAACGCTCCATGGCCGTCTCAACATCACCCGGGCCATCAACACGCTCATCCGGGCAGGGAGTCCCCGGAACCAGCCGGGACGCATAAAGGTGCCGGCTGTTCGGGCTGAACCGCTCCCATGCCCGGCGTCGTTCCTTCTCATCGTCGACCACCGCAGCGTCACCTCTGATGCGCAGCTGAACCCCGCGCTCGTCGTCGTACAAGGTCAGTGCCACCCGTGGCTGGTGGCCAATCTCCGAGACCTTACGGGACAAGGAGTTGGTGGCCACCATGACCCGGTAAGCGGCGCGGTCCACCTCCCGGATGATGACCGCACGGACCCGCGCTCCTCCGTCCGTTCCCGTGGTGCCCAGGAAACCGAGCGTAAAAGGGGTGCGCCCTTTGGTGGCCGCCACCAGAGATCCCAGAACCCGCTCCAGCGTCTCCTCGCTTGTATTCATTGCCCGAGACAGCCGGGAGAAACAACCCGCGTGGTGCTGGCAGGATTGTTGACCAAGGCGGCAGCGGGCCGGACAGGGCGTAGCTGAAGGTTTCCACCGCAGTTCGGGCAAGACCGATGAGGGAACCGGTCAACACAGTCCGGGCACCACGTGCACTCAAACGTACAAATGTAGGCCTCTCCAGAGGGCGGGATGTCACGGTTGCAGCATTCACAGTTCGGGCGGATCTCAAGCATCAGGCAACTCTACCCACAGGGTCACAACTCTCCCTGCCACGGCCGTGGACCGGCGCTGATCGTCTGATCCGGAACGCAGAGGATCCTCGCATCCGAACCCAAGTATTCTGGAAGTGATGAGTGAAACCCCAGATTCCCCGCGACCCGTCACGCCCGGCACCCAGGCCTCCTTCGGAACCTACGGTGGCCGCCCGGTCAGCTTCGTGCGCCGTGGCACCCGTTTGCAGGGCCGCAGGCAGGCCGCGTGGGAAGAGCACGCCGAGCGCTGGGCCATTCAGGTGCCGCGCCACGTAGCCAATACGTCCGTTCACCCTGATTACACCTTCGACGCCGAGGCAGTCTTTGGACGCAAGGCACCCCTGATCGTGGAGATCGGGTCCGGCCTGGGTGACGCCGTGGTTCACGCCGCGGAGCAGAACCCGGACAAGGACTTCCTTGCCGTAGAGGTCTACACGCCGGGGCTGGCCAACACCATCATCAAGATCAACAGCCGCGGGCTGACCAACGTGCGCGTAGTGGAAGCCAACGCTCCCGAGGTCCTGGAGTCGATGCTCCCGGAGGGGTCGGTCAGCGAGCTTTGGGTGTTCTTCCCGGATCCGTGGCACAAGGCCCGGCACCACAAGCGCCGGCTCATCCAGCCTGCTTTCGCTTCCGTAGCTGCCAAGGCACTGGTCACGGGCGGCTACTGGCGCATCGCTACCGACTGGTCCAACTACGCAGTCCACGTTCGCGAAGTGCTGGCAGGGTCCACAGAGTTCGAGAATATGCACGAAGGCGAGCGCAGCGGCGAAGAGAGCCCGTTGACGCAGGTGTGGCAATCCGGCGTCGAATCTGTGGTGGGCGGTGCACCGGTCAGGGAAGGTCGCGCGCCCGTTAGCACCGAGCACACCGGACCGAACGAGGGCGTGGATGTTGAAGGCGGCTGGGCTCCCCGGTTCGATGGCCGGATCCGGACAAGCTTCGAGAACAAAGCCCACGAGGCCGGGCGCATGATCTTTGACCTCACCTACCGCAAAATCTAACCGCAGGACTTTGGGGGAATCATGAGCTATCAGCCACCGATCGAGTACTACCAGCAACCGCAACGTTCCGGGAACCGGGGGCTGGGCGCCGGGATCACGAGCATCGTCGCAGCCGTGCTCTCGCCGATCGCGGCAGTAGTCAGCATTCCGTTGGGCATTGCAGCCATTGCTTCATCAATTAGCCGATACAACCAAGGCAACGACGCTTGGTGGTTTGGTGCGCTCATCCTGGCGGGTGTCGCGGTCCTACTGGCCCTGGTTGCTGTGGTGAGCGGGCTGATCGCCGTCTTTCGTGCCGGCCGCATGAACGCAGGACGCATCACGGGCATCATCGGATTGGCCATCATGGCGGTCAACATCTTTGGCATTGTCCTCATGGTGTTCCTGGTGCTCGGCTCAGGTCAGGGGTTCTAAATGCCGCAGGTACGCGCCGAGCGGTTCATTCGGTTGGATCCGGAAATGGCCTTCGCACTGTCCCAGACCACCGGTGAGTTCAGGCTCAAATGGGATCCGTTCATCTCAGCCCAGGCTTTTCTGGACGGAGCCACGGCAGCCGGTAAAGGCGTCCGGACGCGGACCGTCTCGCGCATGGGCCTGAAAATGGTCAGCGAATACGTCTCTTACACACCTCCACGGAATGTTGGTATGACCATGGTTTCCGGGCCTTGGTTCTTTGAGAACTTCGGAGGCGGTTGGCGGTTCACCCCGGACGGCGACGGCACACGGGCAGTCTGGAAGTACACTTTTTCCTGCCGCCCCGCATTCCTGAAGCCCGTAGCCGAGGGGATCGGCAGCTGGGTGCTCGGCCGGGAAATTGAGCGTCGGATCGAGGCATTCGCCCGGGCCTGCGAAGACCAAACTTTGGTGGCCGAGCTCCGCACCCAGGCCAACGAGGTTACGGACCGGTAAGCCTCACGGCACCGAAATCGAGGCCACCGTTTTCTGGGCTTCGTCGCGAAGCTCAACACCGGCGATGCCAGCCAACTGCACCGGTGTGGCACCTGTGATCTTGATCCGGCCACTGGCCGTGGCCGTCCATCCGCAGGTACGTTCCTCGGCACCGTCCCGGCCCTTCACCCACAGGTAGAGAGTGCCCTCCAGCGGCATGCTGCGTCCCTCCACCTCGAGCTCGGTCCCCCAGTTCTTCTTCACCATGCCAACGGTCAGCTGCAGCCCGTCGTCTGACTGTACCGAGTAGCTGGCGTCCGGTTTCGGCGGCTGATTCAGCAGCGGCCCGGCGAGGAAACCAACCGCAAGGCAGGCAGCGGCAACGGCACCCACCAGAGCCGCCCACCGGCGTCGTGATTTGCGTCTGCGGACCGACAAGTCAACCAGGACCTTCTCTGGAAGCACCTCGGGTTTCGGTTCCAATGGCGAGAGTGCGTTCGCGCCACCGGCGACAGTCAGGGCCACAGCGTCGGCTGCGGGAACGGCGTCAAGCAATGCGGGCACGCTCTCCAGTTGCTCCAACTCCTGGCGGCATTGAGCGCATGCGGCGAGGTGGTCTTCAAACAAGCGCGCCTCCTGTGGCTCGAGGCCACCCAGCAGGTAGGCACCCAGCAAGTGGTGGACGGAGTTGCCGTTCATCGTTCCACCCCCATCTCATCAAGGATTGTTCGGAGAGCTTTCACGGCGTAGAAAGCCCGGGATTTCACGGTTCCAGCCGGGATGTTCAGCTGCAATGCTGCCTCGGTGACGGTGAACCGCTGGTAGTGCAGGGCCACCAAAACCTGGCGGTGTTCGTGGCTGAGCCGGATCAGCGCCTCCTCCATGAGGACCCTGTTCAGGAGTTCATCAACGCGTTCCGTCGCAGGATGGTCCGGGAGGTCTTGTTCGCCTGCCTCGGAGGGCCGGCGCTGCGCCTTCCTGTAGTTGTCGATGATCACGTTGCGCGCCGTCCGGAACAGGTAGCTGCGCAAACTCCCCGTGATCTGCGGAGCGTGCTGCCACACCTTGAGGATGGTTTCCTGCACGACGTCATCGGCCTGGTGGGTGTCCGAGGTGCAACTCAGTACGAAGCGTTTGAGGGCGGTGCCGTGCTCGCGGTAGATCGCAGCCACCACATCCTCGTCCAACGGCATAGCCACCTCCTTCTCTCCGCTGCCCCTTCGCTTATACGACGATGCATGCAAGGAAAAGGTTCAGCTTCATGAACCATTCTTCCCCCACCGGCGTCGTAACCGGCCAGGGCTACCGTGGGACGCGAGGTCGCGGGAAGCCTGCCACGTCACCGGAAGGTTCCCTGCGGCCACGCAAGTTTCCCGCGATCTGGTTTTCGGCGCAATCACCTGAGTTCCCGCAGGATACGTTCCTTGAAGTCGCGCTCTTGAAACAGGTCCTTCCACTCGATCCTGATAAACCGCCAGCCTGCCTCCGTGAGAGCCTTTTCCCGACGCCGCTCTTGGAAGATGACCTCATCCGTTGGTCTGTAATCGAAGTATTTGGTGCGCCCGTCAAACTCCAGAGCTAGTTTCTCCTCTTCCCAAGCGAAATCCATGCGATGACGACCCAGGCGGGACTGCACCTCAAACTGCGGCTGTGGAGGCCTGATGCGCAGCCTCTGCATCAACTCACGGGTCAGCGTTTCTCCTGCAGACTCGGCGCGCGGATCCGCGTTGTCCAAGGCCTTGCGCAGCGTGCGGACACCGCGTTTTCCGGCCGAAACTGCCGCCAGCTGGGAAAGTACCCTGCGGTCTGCGCCCACACGCAATCCATGGTCCATGATCACCAGCGCTTTCGGATAACTCAGCATCCTGGCGCAGTCAGACATCGTGCGCTCAAGCGTAGTCACCCGCAAACCCTGAACCACCACAACATGGTCTTCGGTAAAGCTTTGCGTGTGTCCTCTAACATCCTTCCCCGAACGGTCAGAGGAAGGCCTGGCGGAGTGAAGGATATGAACCTTGTCATCAACACCCCATACGAACAGGCCGTGGAGTCGTGCCGCCGACAAATGGCTATAGACGAAACCACCTGTTGACGACGTCAGCGTTCCATGAGCATGTGCCAGGATGCGCTCCAAAGCCTGCCGCCTGGGGCCCAAGGCTTTCCATGTGTCACTCAGGATGTAGCAGCCATATCTCAAGCGAAGCAGTTCGCCGGAGTCCACCAAGGCCTTGATATTTCGACTGTTGAGACCGAAACGGAGTAACTCGTCTGTTCTCCACATGTGGCCCCGCGAAGGTAGTGCCGAGGCCGCCGGGGTGTCGCCTTTGCGCGTTGAAGGTGTGTTCATCGGTTCAGCTTGGCCACCGCGGACCGTGGCCGGAACGGGCATTTCCGGCTATGTGGAAAGCGCCGCGCCGAAACTCCGGGAATGCGGTGAATTCGCTGGAGGCCTCCGCACGAAGACGCGAGCTTCCCGCGAACTCGGAGGTCCATGCCCACAAATGGGTCCGCTAGACTGCAGGCTACTCAGTGGGGAGAGGACATGACACAGGACATCAGCAGCAAAAAGGCGCCAACCTTGACGTTCCTGGGGGTGCAGGAACTCGCGTGGACTTTGGGGCTCGTGGCCATGATTATCAATGCCACTGAGCGTGGCCTGGACTGGATCTGGGTGGGCCTGTTGGTCTGCTGGCAGGCATCCATTGTGTGGGGCTTCCTTAAGTTCCGCCAAGCCAGACCACGCTAGAGCGCCGAATTCGCCGGAAACGCGTCGAGACCGCCGGAACGCTACGGCGATTCCGCAGCGTTCCGGCGATCTCGGCAGAGAAGGCTTAGGCGTCGGCGAATTCCTCGGACTCTTCGAACTCTACGGCCGCGATGATCTCCTTGGTCTCCGGGTGGATCATGAAGGCCTCGTCGTCGTCCTCGATCATGAGATAGTCGCCGTGGTCGGTGGCGAAGTGCCAGGCGAGGGTCTTGACGCCGTCGTGCTCGTAGTTGGGGTCGCCCATGGTGATCTTTTCCAGGGCGTAGCCGGCAACGTCACACAGTTCGCGGATGATGACCTCGAACTCGGGGGCGTTGGCGAGGGCCTCTTCGTCTGCTTCGGCTTGGCGCTCTGCGAGGTCCGGGATCAGGGCCACGCGCTGGGCGATGTGCTCTTCGATTTCTTCGTCGGAGAGCACCAGCAGGGCGGATTGATCGCGCAGGTATGCGGCACTGAGTTCGATGATGTCCTCTTCTTCCAACAGCGCTTCAAACTCGCCGTCGAGCTCGTCCAAGGCAACCACGGAAGCCGGCGGGGTCTCGGACTCGTCCAGTTCGCCGTCGAGGTAGGCCTCGGCTTCGTCGTCGCTCAAAGCGTCAAACGCCGACGCGGTGCGGTTGAACAGATCAAGGTGGCGGACGGCGCCCATTCCCACAAGCCCTGCCCGCACAAAAGAATCAACTTCTTCACGCTCCGGCGCGGTGAAGACGTACTGAGCGAAGCCGCCCGACAAAGCTTGGGTGAGGTAGAAATCCACGAAGTAGCTGTTGAGCGCTGCGGCGGCGATTTCGTCGCTGTTGAGGAGCTCTTGGTACATGTGGTTCACCACGTTGACATTGGAATCCACCACATCCGCGTTGCCGGCTTCGAAGCTGGTCTTGTTCAGGACAACGGGGTACTCGTTGGTAGTCATGGGAAATCCTCACTGCTGAAAGCTGATGGTGCTCCGGACACTTTCAACGTACGCGCGGGAGCGGCGCGGCAATCGAGGATGAGGTTAACGGAGGGCGAAGTTTGGGAGCCGTTTTCTGCTGACTAAGATTGAACAGATATCCTCCTGCCGAAAGTAGCCCTGCGCATGCCGTCCCACACAGACGAAAACTGGGAACTGGCCATTCAGACTCCTGCCATCACGGACCGCTCGCTCGCGGCCGGACTGGCCTATGCCATGGGCAGCCGCGTGAACGGGATTTCTTTCGACGCGGCCACAGGCCTCCTGATGGGCAAGGTTCGCGGTACCGGTCCGCAGCCGTATTCGACGTCGGCAAAACTGGTTCGCAAGCCCAGCGGCTGGAGCTGCACTGTGGGTATTTGCAGCTGCCCGGTCCGTAAGGACTGCAAGCATGTGGCCGCATTGCTCTTCACGGCGGAGGACCACCCCACCATCCGCGCCCAGCTTCTCTCCCAGGCCCCCGGCATTCAAACCTCACGGGTTGGCTCGGGCCAGCAGGGCGGCTCGGCACGTCCTGCCTGGGAACAAGCCCTCAACAGGCTGATCACCAAGCCCGGCACAGCGCCCAGCGCGGCGGGTATCCAGTTGGCGCTTCAGTTCGAGGTGGAGGAGCCGGCGGCCCACTTCTCCTACACGGGCCGACGCGATCCCATGCGCAGTGTCCGCCAGCTCAAAGCGCGCCCGGTCATGATGGGTGCCAAGGGCAAATGGATCCGCGGCGACGTCTCCTGGAACAACCTCAGCTACGTTAGCTTCCGGCGCGAATTCAACGAGGTCCACGTCGAATGGCTTCAGACTTTCCTGGCTGCGCACGGTTCAAGCAACGGCCGGCAGCAACCCTCCGGCGCCATGTGGCTGAGCCTGAACGATTTCGCCGCCAAAAACCTCTGGACCCTCCTCGCCGAGGCAACCAAAGCCGGCATCCCACTCATCCATTCCGCTGGTAGCGAGCCCGTTCGCGTCGAGACGCAACCCGCCGTCGTCGGCCTCAGTTTGGCGCGCCTGGCCACCGATTCGGACACCGCACAGCACGAAGCGCCCGACGGCGGCCTGCAGCTTGCGCCGTCAGTCACCCTGGGCGGGGAAGCCGTGGATCCCGGATCCGTGGGTTTCCTGGGCAAACCGGCCAACGGAATCTTCTTCACGCACTCCGGGGAAACCCTGCCCGGCGTGCCCCAGCAGAAGAACCTCATCACCCTTGCCCCCATCGAGGGCGGCATCACGGACGAGCTGCTGGAGTTTGTCATGGATGGCCAAACGCTGCAGATCCCGGCCGAGGACGAGAGCCGGTTCCTGACCTCGTTCTACCCGAAGCTGCGGCAGTCCACGCCCGTGCAGGCCGCGGACGAATCGGTGGAGCTGCCCACGCTGGCCGTCCCCACACTGTCCCTGCTGGCCAACTACGGCAACGATCACAAGGTCCGGCTGCACTGGGAGTGGCACTACAAATCGGGCACCCTCGTCACCGCCCAGCCGTTGTGGCGGCACCCGGACGATCGCGGCTACCGGGACGACGTTGAAGAAGCACGGATTCTGGAGTCACTCGGACGGCCATGGGACGTGGTGCCCGCACTGGCCGAATCGGCAACAGGCGGCTGGGGTGCTCCCCGAATCGCTGCCTCGGCTGAGCTCAGTGGCCTGGACACGTTGGCGTTCACCGAGGAGGTGCTGCCCGCGCTTCAGGACCTGCCCGACGTCGTGGTGGAAACCTCCGGCGACATCGCCGATTACCGTGAGGCCGCCGAAGCACCCGTGGTGTCCATCTCCACGAAGGAAACGGCAAGCGGCGACTGGTTCGACCTCGGAATCGTGATCACGCTGGAGGGCGAGCCGGTTTCGTTCGCCGCAGTCTTCTCCGCGCTCGCCGCCGGAATGAGCCGCATGCTGCTGCCCAGCGGTGCCTACTTCTCGCTGGACCTTCCGGAGTTGCACCAGCTCCGCGCGCTGATCGACGAAGCCCGGTCCCTGCAGGACAACCCCGACAACAAGGACGGCACCCTGCAGATCAGCCGCTTCCAGGCCGGCCTCTGGGACGAGCTGGCGCAGTTGGGAATCGTGGACGAACAGGCCGCCGCGTGGCGCGAAGCCGTTGGCGGGCTGCTCGACGACGGCGTGACCGGACTTCCCCTCCCGGCGGGCCTTAACGCTGAGCTGCGTCCGTATCAGCTCGAAGGATTCAATTGGCTCAGCTTCCTGTACAAGCACAGCCTGGGCGGCGTGCTGGCTGACGACATGGGCCTGGGTAAGACCGTGCAGGCCATTGCTCTGATCTGCGCGGCGAAGGACTTGGCCGCGGAAACTACTGCTGCCGCTCAGGGCGACTCTTCCGAGGTAACCCCGCGGGCTCCTTTCCTAGTGGTTGCGCCCACCAGCGTGGTGAGCAACTGGGCGGCTGAAGCACAGCGTTTTGCCCCGGGATTGGTAGTGCGGACCGTCGGTGAAACCTTCGCCAAGAGCGGGTTGTCGCCGGCCGAAGCGTTGGCAGGTGCCGACGTCGTCATTACCTCGTACGCACTGTTCCGCATTGATTACGATGCCTACGCGTCCTTCCAGTGGGCCGGGCTGATGCTGGACGAAGCGCAGTTCGTGAAGAACCACCAGTCCAAGGCCTACCAGTGCGCTCGCAAGCTGCCGGCGCGGTTCAAGCTGGCGATAACGGGCACGCCCCTGGAGAACAACCTCATGGAGTTTTGGGCGCTGACCTCCATTGTGGCGCCGGGACTGTTCCCGAGCCCCAAACGGTTCGCGGAGAACTACCAAAAGCCGGTGGAAAAGAACGGCGACTCCGCCCAGCTGGGCAAGCTCCGGCGTCGTGTGCGTCCGCTCATGATGCGCCGCACCAAAGAGCAAGTCATCAAGGACCTGCCGCCCAAGCAGGAGCAGATCCTTGAAGTGGTGCTGAACCCGCGGCACCAAAAGGTTTACCAGACGCACCTGCAGCGCGAACGGCAGAAGATCCTGGGCTTGATCGATGATGTGAACAAGAACCGGTTCACCATCTTCCAGTCGCTGACGTTGCTGCGTCAGCTCAGTCTGGATGCCTCGTTGGTGGATTCCTCGTTGTCCGGTGTTCGCTCCTCCAAACTGGACGTGCTGTTCGAGCAGCTGGAAGACCTCATTTCCGAGGGTCACCGCGCCCTGATTTTCAGCCAGTTCACCGGGTTCCTGGGCAAGGTCCGGGAGCGCTTGGATGCCGAAGGCGTGGAGTACTGCTACCTCGACGGCTCCACCCGCAACCGTGGTGATGTTGTCAGCGAGTTCAAGAACGGTGCCGCTCCGGTGTTCCTGATATCGCTGAAGGCCGGTGGATTCGGGCTCAACCTGACCGAGGCAGACTACGTGTTCCTGCTGGATCCTTGGTGGAACCCGGCGTCCGAAGCCCAGGCCGTGGACCGAACCCACCGCATTGGGCAGGCCAGGAACGTGATGGTCTACCGGCTGGTGGCGAAGGACACCATCGAGGAGAAGGTCATGGCGTTGAAGGCCAAGAAATCACAGCTGTTCGCGGACGTGATGGAAGGCGATGCCTTGGCCGGTGGCTCGTTGACGGCGGACGACCTCGCGGCGCTGTTCGCGGAGTAGTTGGTTTTTGTACAGTTGATGCCCCTAAGGCCACCCCATAAGCGCGTTATCTGTACAAAATCTCAGCAGGGGTTCAGTCGTCCAGCCTCACACCCCGCAGCAGGAGCATGGTTCCGCCCACGGCAACGGCGGATGCCAGGAACACGCCCGCCGCACCGAGGCCTACCGCCACCACGCCGATTGCGCTGGGCAGCACCACTTGTCCAATCCTGTTTCCAGCCAACCGCAGGGCTAGCGCCCGCCCGCGTTGGCCTTCGGGCGCTTGGGCCGAGAGCCAGGACATGGTCAGTGGCTGACCGATTCCGAGCCCTAAGCCGAGGAATGCCATGACGATGAACAGCAACCACTCCGGCATCGGAATGGCTGCGACACCCAGGGCAACGGTGGAGATGGCCAGGCTCAGGACCAGCAGCTTCATCCGGCCCAGTTTGCGGGACATGCTGCCCAGACCCAGCCGGGAAACCATGGAAAACAGGGCGCGAACAGTCAGCATGAGGCCCACGGTTGCTGCGGTCAGGCCCCGTTCAGCACCGAGTGCCGGCAGATAGACAACGGTCAGATCCACTACTGCCAGGACAGTGGCGCTGGTTGCCAGAGCACGGACGACGCCGGGAGTCCTGAGAAGTGCCACCGCACTGCCCTTTGGTCCGCCCTTGGCGGTGCGCCTCCCTTTGCTGACGTTTGACGAAATCACGAACGTAGTCAGGAACAGCACCAAGCTCATGGCCGTGGCGAGCACAAAGATGGCCTGCGTATTCGGCCGAACGGACGCGCCGCCCACCACGGAAATGGCCAACGGCCCCAATGCCTGGCCCAGCGATGCGGCGAAGGTCAGATATCCGAAGGCAGAGTCCAGGCGCGAGGACGCAGCATTGTTCGCCACCACCGCTTGCTGCCCCACCACGCAGGCCAGTTGCCCCGCACCCAGAAGCGCTGTCCCGGCCACGAGCGCCGGAACCGAGGACCCCCAGAACAACAGAAACGCAGAACAGCCCAGCACGACGGCGGCCCCGATGGCCATGAGCCTGCGCTCACCGAGGCGGTCCACCAGTCCGCCGATGGGCAAGGCAAGCAGCAGGGGGAACACCGCGTAGCTCGCGGCAAGAAGACCCAAAGCGAACCCTGGAACGTCCAATTCAAGCGCGCGGTACGTGGTGGCGGGCCGGACCAGGAACGTGACGGCCTGGATGAGTGCCGAGTGAATCAGGAGTGCGGTGGAGGAACGCCGTCCAAGTTCGCCGATCATTCGACGCCGATCATTCGACCACCAGGCCGGTGCTTGAGATGACGCGCAAAGTCTCATCACGTGCGCCGATCACGTGATCGAAGGCAATCTTTGCGGCCTTTTCCGGATCCTTGGATGCAATGGCCTCGACCAGGAGCCGGTGATTGGCGAGAGCTTCATCGCGGCGTTCGGGAGCGTTGTTGGTGAAGTATCTGTAGCGTTCAACCTGACTGCTGATCTGCCCATGGAAGCGCTGGGCCCAGGAGTTTCCGGCGATCCTGGCGATGGCTGCGTGGAGGGCCACCCCGTACTTCATGGCTTCATCGGCGAACTCCACCATCGCGGCATTGCGGGCCACGATTCCCCGAAGCTCTTCAAGGTCCGCGGCACTTGCGTTGGCGCACGCTTCCCGAGCCATCAGCGACTCCAGGGCGGCACGGACGTCGTACAGCTCGGAAATCGCCCTCCTTTCCAGCGTCGGAACAACAACTCCCCCGGTGGCCTGCTGCTCGAGCAGGCTCTCAGAAATAAGCCGCCGGATGGCTTCCCGCAGTGGCGTTCGGCTGACTTGGAGGGCCGCGGCCATGGCGGGCTCGTAGATTCGCGCACCAGGTTTGAGTTCCAAACTGAGGATCTGGCGTTTCAGCTCGCCGTAGACGACGTGTGCCCCTGTGTTTCGTGGTTGTGGATCCGCCATATATCGCTGCCTCGGCTCGGAAGTGTACTTGTATACATCTATACACCCAGCTTGGAGGACCACGCAAAGGGTTACACCTGCGACCACTTCTGACTGACCACGAACGAGCCTGTTCGAATGCCTTGTTGTGGCCCCAAGAGCCTCATAGTCTCGGCTTGCCCGGGCTTCCCGCAAACCGGGCAGCACCCGTTGAAACCCCAAAGATGAGGTCCACCCATGGCGTTTACCGCTCGAAGAATCCGAAGGCCTGTGGCAGTGCTGGCGGCAGCCGTTACTGCAGCGGCCGGCCTTGCGCTCAGCCCGGCAACTGCACCGCAAGCACACGCAGCCGACGCAACCGCCGTCACCATCACTCCCAACCCGGCAAGCCGTAGCGAGGCATTCGAAGGTTGGGGCACAAGCTTGGTCTGGTTCGCGAATGCGACGGCGGGATACTCCCCGGAGTTGCGTGAGGAGTTGTACCAAAAGGTCTTCGGCGAGGACGGCCTGAACCTCAACATTGCCCGCTATAACGTGGGCGGCGGCAACGCATCGGACGTCAAGGATTACCTCAACGACGGCAGCGCTGTGGAGGGATGGTGGAAGCCGGTGACCCAAGCGCAACCCGGCCAGCCGGCGTCGAACCTCTACAAACCTGACGGCAGCGTGGACGCAACGCAAGCCAACAAGCTCGCCTTCCTCAATGCCTGGAACCCGGACGATCCCGCTTCCTACAACCCCGACGCCGATCAGAACCAGCGCTGGTGGGTGGAACGCCTCGCCGCGGACCAGCAGATCACCCACTGGGAAGCCTTCAGCAACTCCCCGCCCTGGTTCATGACCAAGAGCGGCTACGTGTCCGGCCAGGTGAACACCGCCAAGGGCGAGAATCTGCTGCCCGAAGCGGAGGCCAAGTTCGCCGCCTACATGAGGAACGCCGTCGAGCTCCTCGAAAAAGGCAGCGGCATCACCGTGGACACCATCGATCCATTCAATGAGCCAAACTCCGGCTACTGGGGCACGGACATCAGCGCTGCCACCGGCAAGCCGCCCACCACCTACACGCAAAAGCAGGAGGGGGCGTTGATCTACCCGGCTGCCCAGGACCGCGTGACCAAGCTGCTGGCCGCAGAACTGGAAAAGGGCAGCACGGACGCCGTCATCTCTGCGATGGACGAGACGGATCCCAGCAAGTTCATGACCAACTGGAACGGTTACAGCCAGGAGGCCAAGGACGCCGTTGCGCAGCTCGACGTCCACACCTACGGCACCAATGATCGCCGCCGGGTCCGGGACCTCGCCAGCTCCACGGACAAGCCACTGTGGATGAGTGAGGTTGGGGGCTTCTGGACGGGCAACCCAGCGCTCGGCGACTCCACCAGCGGCTGGGACCGCTCCAACATCACCAACGGATTGGGCATCGCAGGCCGCATGGTCAACGACCTCCGCGAACTCGAGCCCGACGCCTGGGTGTTCTGGCAGCCCGTGGAGGACACGTACAAGCAAGAGAAGGCCGACAAAGGCTGGGGCTCTATCTACGTGGACTTCGACTGCAACTACGAGGGCCGCGAAGGATTCTCCAACCGCCGCATCAACGATGGCGCCACCCTGGACAACGCCAAATGCAAGGTATTGACCAACCAGAAGTACAACACCACCCGGAACTTCACGCACTACATCCGGCCCGGCGACTTCCTCATCCAAAATGACAACGCCAAGACCGCCAGCGCCCTCCGCGCCGACGGCAACGGCGCCACACTGGTCCACTTCAATGACACCCCGACGCCGGAAAAGGTCACCATAGACCTCAGCCGCTTCGGTGCAATCGCACCCGGTGCAAAGGTCACTCCCGTGGTCACCACCAAGTCGCCGCTGGATGACATTGAGAAGAACGCCCTGGTGAAGGGTACGCCGGTGGCCGTGGACACCGCGGCTAAGTCCGCCACGCTCGAGGTTCCTGCCGCATCAGTGGTGACGTTCGTCGTCGACGGCGTCAGTGGAGTTTCAGAGGATGCCACGCCTGTGCAGGACGGCCACAGCTACCACCTCAGCGGTGAGGCGAGCGGCAAGTACCTGACGGCGCGAGCTAACGGCACGGCGTCGATCGAGGAGCTGGGTATGGACGCTGCCGGCGTGGCACCGCAGATGTGGACGTTCAACGCCGTTGGCGGGAATGACTTCGCCAACGATCGCCGCTGGGTTGTTTCCAGCGCAGACGGACGGGTCCTTACAGGCAACGGTGGAGTGCTGAATGGCAGCCAAAGCGGTGCTGCTTCCCTGGCTTCCATGACTCTTGAGCAAGCCAAGGCCACTCCTTCTGCACAGTGGATTGTGACCACGGAGAACGGCAAGCAGTGGTCCCTGGTGAACGCCGGGGCGGCGATTGCCCTGCAGGTTTCCGGCAACCAGACAGCGGCGGGTACGTCCGTGGCCTTGGCATCCTCTACCGGCACCACTGCAACAGCCCTGGCCAGCCCTCATCAGTCGTGGGCTTTCACGGACATTGCAGATCTCAAGCTCCTGGGTGTCTCCCCTGTTGAGCTGAGCACACCCGTAGGTACGGCACCTGCCCTGCCCGCAACTGTCACCCCCGTTTACGAGGCAGGCCCCGGCAAGCAGTTGGCCGTCACCTGGGCACCGGTGGATCCTTCCTCATGGCAGAAAGCCGGCAAAGAAACGGTCTACGGTTCAGGGGTTGACCCGTACGGTCAAACCTTCGAAGCCGTTCTCACGGTCACGGTGGGCTCCTACATCGCCACGGACCCTGTTTCCGTGACCGTGGGAACCGGATCATCGGTGGCTTCCATACAGGCCTTGGCTCCGGCCAGCGTTCCCGGACAGATCGCCGATGGTCCCGCCCGGAACCCGCTCGCGGTGACCTGGGACTGGTCCTCAGTCTCCGATTCCTCATTGCAAACTCCGGGAACCGTTACGGTACCCGGAACCGCCAACGGCCTCCCGGCCATGCTGACCATCATTGTGGTGGACCGTGTTCCAGTAGCCAACATCTGCAAGGACGACCCCACCACCACGGCCACCGCAAGCTACACCGAAGGCTCCTACATCGCCAAGAACACCTGCGATGCCAACGGCTCCACGCGGTGGTCCAACTGGGTGAGCGGTGGCCGTGCCGGTGACAGCCTGAGCTACTCCTTCAGCCGCGACTACACCGTTTCCTCAGTGACCGTGACGTCCGCGGAAAAGGCAGCACAGAGCCTCAAGGTCCAGTACCAGGACGCCTCTGGAGCTTGGAAGGACACCTCCGCGGGAACCATCACAGGACTCTCCATCTCTTCACCGACTACCGTCCGTTTCGATCCCGTCACCACACGCGGGATCAGGGTTTCGTTCGTGACCACGGCGTCTTATACGAAGATCGCTGAAGTAGCTATCGCCGGTTCCCGCTTGGCCCACGCCGGGCTTGCCGATCTTGGCCGACTCCTCGTGAACCAGTCCTCAGTTGTGGGGTTCGCCCCGGCGACCACCGACTACCGGGCGCTGACGACGTCGGCGACTCCCGCCGTCGTCGGCTACCCGCTGGACACGAACGCCAAGGTGACAGTTCAGCAGCCCACCGCGGAGAATCCGACGGCGGTAGTCACCGTGACAGCGCCGGACGGCTCCACGAAGGAGTACCGAGTGACGGTGTCCACGGGCAAGGACGCGTGCAAGAACGATGGCTGGAAGACGAGCCCGCAGCCCGTGTTCACGAACCAGGGGCAGTGCGTGAGCAGCTTCGCGGCTGGGAAATAAGAAAATTCTGAGCTAGTGAGGCCCCTTGGGATTCTGATCCTGAGGGGCCTCACTGTGCCTTCACACAAGTGGTATGCAGACGGGCAAATGAACAGCTACGTGTCCTTTACTGTTATTTAAAGGCTAAAATAACAGTAAAGGACACCCTGCTAGGCTTTGGAGCACCTCTTGGCAGCTTGGCCGGCGCATAGAAACAAGGTCATGCCCTGGAAATCGTCAGGTCGTCCCCCACGGGAGGACCGCTTGTTCACCGAAGTCGAAGTTTCACTTCCCCCCAAAATTGCGGGGCTTTGGTTCGAACCCAGCCGGGAAACGATCGTGGCACTCGAAGAGGCCGCTGTTGCCGTCGCATCGTTGGACGTGTCGGCGGGTTCTCGCATGGCTGCCATCAGCGGCTTTCTGCTGCGAAGCGAAGCGGTCTCCTCTTCAAAGATCGAACACGTCGACGCCAATCGAAACGACTACGCCCGTGCCATGATCGGGCTGAAGGCCACCGATCAAGCGAGATCCATGGTCGCAGCAGCGGAGGCCGTGCAGAGCATGATCAGCGATGCGGGGGACACTGGCGAGGTCCGTGTGGAGGCTCTGCTTAAGGCCCACAAGGCCCTGATGAAAGATGACCCAATGGACGGGCACAACGCTGGTTCATTCCGGGATGTGCAAAATTGGATCGGCGGAAGTGACTATTCACCTCGAGGAGCCATCCACGTTCCCCCTCCCCCGGCGCTGGTACCCGAACTCATGGACGACCTCATGGCATTCTGTGCCCGGAAGGACATCCCCATCGTGGCGCAGGCGGCCATTGCCCATGCCCACTTCGAGTCCATCCACCCTTTTACCGACGGTAATGGCCGCATAGGACGTGCTCTGATCGGTTCAATTTCACGTCGTAGAAGACTGACCAAGAACACGGTCACTCCCATAGCCTCTGCGATGGTAGCGGACGTGGAGACCTACTTTTCCTTACTCAACAATTACCGCAACGGTGACGTGGATCCATTCGTCCTCTATCTGGCAAAGTCAGCGATGCGTGCTTCCCAAGCCGCCAGTGAATCGGTCGCGGCTCTCGATGAGCTCCCGGCATTGTGGACCGACTTGCTCCGCCCCAGGAAAAACTCTGCGGAAGCAAAGCTCATCCCTTGGCTGCTGGAACAGCCCGTTTTCGAAGCGCACCGGGCAGCATACATCGCTGGTGTTGAGGAAACGTCCATATACAAAACCCTGAACCGAATGACCGAAGCCGGTGTACTGTCCCTCGTCTCGCAATCGCAGCGGAATCGCGCTTGGGCAGCGATGGAAGTCTTGGATGAGGTAGATCGACTGAACAGGCGGTTGGCCGCCAAAGCCGTCTAAGCTTTCAGCTCCGCGCCCAGCGGTACGGCGTCGTCGTCGAGACCTTGAGCAGTCCCGAACGCTCGAGGATTGGTCGAGAGAATTCCGTGGAGTCGCTGTGGATGAGGGTCTTTTCCATCTCCAGTGCGGCCTGCGCGCGGCGGGCCGTCAATGCCCGGTAGATCCCCTTGCCGCGCCACTCTTCCCTCGTGGCACCACCCCAGATACCTGCGAAGTCCGTGCCGGGAACTGGCTCCAAACGTCCGGCGCTGACAATTTGCCCGTCAGCCTCGGCCACCCACAGCTGCATTCCGTCACCTAGCGAGAGCCGATGCAACAAGGCATCAGCCATCTCATCTGAGACCGGCTCGCCGAAGACCTCGTCTTGCATGGCGCTCATGGCCCGCACGTCGGCTTCCTCCGTCACCTGCCGGAGGGTCACGCCGTCAGGAAGTGGCACAGCTGCGCTCAAAGCCTGGGCCTCGCCGATCATGATCGATTCCGGCTCATCCTGCGTGAAACCGTTGTGGATGAGGGCCTCGTGCAAACCCGGCGCGTGGTCATGCCCGCGGGATTTCCACTCCACCCTGGTGATGTCAGGTTTAGCACGGAAGTAGCCCACTGAATCAGCCACGAGCCGTGTGATGGTGTCCGCATCCGCACCACCGAGGTCCTGATACGTGACGAAGCCGCGGCCCTTCATGAAAGTCACCCAGCGCAGGGGCCCGTGCCGGGTCACCTTGAGGGCACTCGGTGTCTCAGCGTCGGTGCGCAGGTTGGCGTCGTAGGCGGCAAGGAAACGTGCGCGGTCTTCGCTGTGGCTCATTCCGCGAGCCTACTGGAAGTCCTGGTGTTGCCCGCTTCGATGGCTTGCTGCGCACTGTGCCGTGCGCACGGCACGTTCGGCAGCTAGGCATCGAATCGGGCAAGCAGATCACCAGTGAGGCGCTTGCCGTCCGGGAATTCGAAGTGGCCATCGGCATACGTGACACCTGCATCCGGCGAAGCACCTCCTTCGCCGGCGAGGATCACGACGGCGGCGTAGTCGCCGTCGTGCGCGGTTCCCGACGTGCCCACCCATGGAATGGTGAGTTCCGAACCCATGGGGTGGGCGCCGGAGCGGGCAAACGTCCCGGACGAATCCAACGCCATGCCGAAGCCCGGCGCGGGAAGCACCGAGCTGACCACGGACGAAGCAGCATCCACCGGCCAGCCGCCTATCCGGAGGGAGCCACCCGAATCCCCAGCACCGGAAACACGTACCAGGCGAAGCTCAACGGCCCCGCGCGTCACCGAAACCACCGTCACCGACGGCCCAGGAGTCGCAGTGCCGGCGACGCCGCTGCCGTGATCCGGGCCGGCGTCGGGATCGGGTTCAATCCAATGAGCCGTGAACCGGGACGCCCCCACCTGGAAGCCGTCCTCGGAGAACGAGCCGAGGTGCTCAAAACCCGTCCGATGCGTCAGCCGGCCAGAGGAATCAACAAACGCCACCGCATTGTCCACGGACTCCGGTACCAAGTCAGGGAACGTGTGCGTCGAATAGCCAAGCCGTGCGTAGAGGGGCGAATCAGCCACCACGGCCCCAACAACAGCGTGATCCGTGGCATGGTTCCGGATCCGGACCACACCGTCGGCACGAGTTCCATCAACCTGCCAGCCCGGAGCCGCGATCAGCCGCTGAGTGTCAGCAACTTCAACGGGCAAGGGCTCTTCAACGAAAGTCCACACCCGGTGATCGGCGGGCATTGCCAATCCGAGCATCCCCTTCGCCGCCCAATACGGCGAGCCAAATCCGGAGTAGGCCTGCTTCATCCCAGCGAATTCCCCGTGCCAACCAATGGACAGAAGCCCGTCCTCGGTGATCGATCCATGCCGGGCAAAGTAGTCGAGCATTCCTGAAGCAGCTCGCCGGGAAACACCCGGAGCCAAACGCGTGTGCCCCGACAACTCCCCTACCCAGAAAGGCGCCGCGGCAGCGAACCGGTAGATCAAGCTCCGGCCCTGGATGAGCGGTGCTCCGTTGGCGCCAACAAGGTAGGCGGCGTCGTCCAGGAAGTCAGCCAGCCGGTCGCCGTCGAGCGTTTTCCGCGCGGTAACCCGGGGATCAGAAGGCGCCATCAACGCCCAGAGCTGCGGATACACCTGAAAGGCCCAGCCGACGTAATGGTCGTAGGCGCGCTCTGGCCCGTCCGCGAACCAGCCACCGCCCCGGTACAGGGAGTCGTGGATGGCGAGTCCGGCGTCGATGTCCTCGTCCGAATACCGGCCACCAACCGAAGCCAGGAAGGTCTCCACCACAATCTGGAACCACACCCAATTGATAGGCGGATACTCCTCACCGATCACGGTCTCGAACCAGGCAATGAGCTGTTCCTGTACGCGCTCCGGCAATTTGTCCCACAGGACGTCGCGGGTCAGCGCCAAGCCAACAGCCAACGACGCCGCCTCAACCTTCGCCTGCCCCAGCTCACTTGGCGTCGGCCAGCGGTCAGGGTTCGCTGGGTTGGTCCCGGCGTCGAGGCCGGCGGCATACCACTCGGCGATCCAGCCTGTGTTGGCTGGATCGCC
>NZ_JAMOIT010000047.1:0-867 GCF_023656375.1 Paenarthrobacter sp. TYUT067 | reverse complement strand
CGAAACCAGCTGAAAACCAGACCACCACACACGGGGGTGCGCAATGATCCAGCCATAATTTCAACCAATCAAAAAAACAATCGGTATCAACAAACTTGGCACACTATTGAGTTCTCAAACAACAGACACTAACCGGCACCACCCAAACCCACCAACGGGCCCGGGATCGCTCCGGAGCAACTTTTCAAACTTACCCGAACCAGCCGCACAAAGCAAACCACAATCCGGGCCTCCCACACCAACCAGAAGCACACAAAAGCACAACCGGAACCGGTAATTTGAAAGGGAGTCGGTCGCTATCTTTCCGCATCAGCGGCGGCGACTCGAATAACTTTACACGCGCCCAACCCCCACACCAAATCCACCCCAACACCACCCAAAAACCCCGGCAACACAAAGAAAACAACCCCAAACCACCCCCAAAACACACCCCAACCCCAACAAAAACCTCCCGTGAAGCCCATCACACCCCCCACCACGCCAACCAAACACCAAAACCCAACCACCCGCCGTCGAACACCCACCCAACCCGCAAAACCAGAGAGCGACGCCCCCAAACCCGCGGGAAGTGAGAGAACGACGCCCCCCAAACCCGCGGGACGCGAGAGAACGACGCCCAAAAACGGCTAATAAGTGAGAGAGCGATCCACAAAAACCCCCGGGAAGTGAGAGAGCGTCGGAAGGTGGAGGCGGTTATCCGGCAGCGCGCGTCCAAGGGAGGAACGACCGAGCGCACAGAGGATGACCCCCGCCAACCCCACCCGCCGCGCAAACCACACCCTCTCTACCAACCGCCACGCACCACCCCAGCGAAGCCGCTCACCCGCAAACAATTCCGCTGACACTAGAAAAGGGGCGGGCACCCCA